>NZ_JBMYXF010000049.1:0-22281 GCF_049608145.1 Halocynthiibacter sp. | reverse complement strand
AGACCAGATCGCCGCATGACCCACAATCCTCAAACACCAGATTTGACAATAACTCCATTCAAGGTTAATATATCGGGAGAGACGTATGAAACTATATGGAATCAAAGCCTGTGATACATGTCGTAAGGCTATGAAAGAACTTTCAAATTCCGGCCGAGAGGTTGAGTTCATCGATATTCGCCTAAATCCGCCCGCAATGGGCGTATTTGAGAGTTTTTACTCTTCCTTAGGGGGCGACTTGGTGAACCAAAGGTCAAAAACCTGGCGCGAAATGACGGAATCAGAGAAAAAATTGTCGCATGTAGAGATGTTCCAGAAATTCCCTACTGTGATGAAACGCCCGGTTCTTGTTGATGGTGAAAGTATGACACTGGGTTGGAACGAAAAAGTTAGGGCGCATTGGATCGGATGATCCTGAAATGCGCCCTGTTATCTGTTTCAGGTGGATGTTTTGCCCGACAGAACGCGATCTAACGAAAACGGGCCTGCACCTTTGATCACCAAAGTGATCAGGATGGTGATCCAGAACAGACGTTGATCTAGAATCTGACTGTCATGAATACGGTCGAACCAGCCCCCAATCGTGGTTGCATCTGCATGGTGGCCCACAATGTCGGTCAGGGATTGCATAAATACAAAACCGATCATCGCCACAGCCGCAAGGCGGGTGAACAGGCCCAGCAGGATCAGCAGAGGCAGAATAAATTCCGCAGCCGTACCGGCAACAACAACCAACCACTGGAACCAGGACATGGCAGCAAGATCATAGCCAGCGGCTTCGATCGCGCGAGGCCAGATCTGAGTGTAGCCACCGAAAGACGGGGACAGAATGCCGAAAATGCCGTCTCCCAGTTTTGTAACTGCAGAGTTCCAGAAATACATCAGAAGCACAGCAACAAAGGCAAAGCGCGCCAGCGTCGGGATCAGCCATTCCCCGGCAAGTTTCTGAACCAGGCCAAAGGCGGAATTATGCAGGTTTATCAGTGGGGTCATGGTCTTATCCTTCTGTGATACGACAAATTGCATTGCCTGCCAGCAGCGCGGCCAGGCATTGGGATAGGTCAAATTCGGGGTTATGTGTGCTGGCGGCGCTTAAGGCCTGGCCAAATGTTTCGTTCCGCATCAAAGACGCAAGGAAGATGCCACCACAACGGGGTAGGGCAACGGGCTGCGGATCAAATTCGGGGCGGGTAATCAGAACATCTTCCGCGCGCATTTCAGGCTTTGGGCCGCCAGTCATATTAAACTGCCACAGTTGAAATACTGGCCATTGTGATGTGATCAGCCGCACGGATGGGGCAAGTTTAAGACGGGCGGCCATCAGGTTTTCCGGAGGAAGAGCCTGCAGATCTTCTGGTGAGATAGCAGATGTATCTGCCGCGTGATAGCTTTCGCGAATGGCCAACTCTAGCCGAGCAACATCGGGCAGATAGCCGTATTTTTGTGTGGGTTCAAAATCTTGCAGGAAATCCGGAAGAGCTTCACCATAATGCATCATCATGGGGGAAGACGGCGGATGGGCCCGCAAAAACTGTCCGGCAAGAATGCGGAAATTGTCTTCGCCCAGCAGCTTTGTAACAACCGGGAAGGCCGTGATTAGGGCTTCGGTCAGCGATACTGCGACGTTGTTGCGATAAACGGAAAAACGTTTACCAGCCGGATCATCCTTGGCATCACGCAGTCCTTTGGGCACCTCTGCGGTGGGTGTTAGGATCGCATGTGCGAAGTCATTCTGTGTGACTGTGCTGTTCATTCTGCAGCCGCCTGTGTCGTAGGATTCAGTATGGCGTGGGCGCGTTTTGCTTCATCCGCCAGCACGGGCCACTCAGGGACATCTGTATCCCATTCGATCAGTGTTGGCCGTGGGCCAGATTTGGCGATGGTGTAGTCATACAGTGCCCAGACGGGATCAACGATTTCGCATCCGTGGCTGTCGATCAGCAGAGGCGCACCATCGTTGTCTTCATCTTCATCATGACCGCCCAGATGAATTTCGCCAACTTTATCAAGCGGGAAGGCATCGATATAGGCGCGGGGATCATAGTTTAAGTTGGTGGCCGATACGAAGACATTGTTGACGTCCAGCAACAGGCCACATCCGGTGCGTTTGCTGATTTCTGACATGAAATCAAATTCTTCCCAGGTGCTTTCCGCAAAGGCCAAATAGCTTGATGGGTTCTCCAGTAACATCGTACGACCGATGTGGTTCTGAACTTGATCCACATGATTGGCTACGCGTGTCAGCGTGTCATCGGTATAGGGTAGGGGCAGCAGATCGTTCAGGAAGTGACTGTCATGGGTGGACCAGGCCAGATGTTCGGAAAACTGTGCGGGTTGCAGCCAGTCACAAAGGGTTTTCAGACGATCCAGGTGATCTGGGTCTAGGCCCGTTTCGCTGCCGATGGACAGACCAACACCGTGCACTGAAAAGGCAAACCGTTCCGCAAGGGCGCGCAATTGTGCGAGGGGGCGTCCGCCCTGACCCATGTAGTTTTCGGCGTGAATTTCCAGCCATTCTACAGGTGTTGGGGTGTCGATAATGGCCTGAAAATGCTGCGGCTTATAGCCAACACCTGCGGACGCGGGCAGTTTATGAAACGGATGTGAAAGTGATTTGTTCATAGTCTGCCTGTTTGTTTCCGCGACGGGCGAGATGATAATCTTGCAGCGTATAGAAGTATAAAACCTCCCGCAAACATATCAAAACATATATGTCCGCGAGAGGTAGACGTTCCCTGACACGGGATCAGGGAACTGAGGGACGAGGAGATCAGCTCTGTGGCAGGTCGCGGTCGAGTTCTTCCAGAGAACCCATACGTGCGGTACCGTCTGCCAGTGCCGGAAGTTCGATATCAGCGCAGGTGCCTGCATCTACGATTTTCCAAGCGTTGCCCTGGTAATCAACAGTGGATGTGCCTGCACATGTGGTGCCCGGGCCAGCTGCACAGTCGTTTGCGCCTGCAAGGGAAACGCCATAGCATTTTTCGCCACCGGCTGCAGCTGCTTGTGTTGTTGCGGTGGCGGTCAATGCTGCGGCAACGGCGCCGGCAACGGCAAGAGTTTTTACGGTGTTAGACATGGGATCAATTCCTCTGCGTTAATCTGATGTTCGCCACTCTCTGCGGCATGAAGCAAATCTAACCCCTGAATGTTTACACATGCCACTCACAAGCCTGTCATTCACGGCTGCGTGAGGGAATATCAGGGGATGTGAGCAGCAGAACACAGGAAACCCTAATAAAATAAGAAGGCCCGGCGGGTAATGTTACCGACCGGGCCTTCAGAAAGTTTCAATTCTTACAAAAATCAGCCACGCAGATCAGGTGGGCAGGCTTCTTTTGTGAGTTCTGTTACAATTTCATCCAGTGAAACGAGCTGGCTTTGCTTGCTGCCAAGGCGACGCGCAGACACAGTACGATCTTCGACCTCTTTCATACCAACAGCTAAAATGACCGGAACTTTGCCCAGGGAATGCTCGCGGACCTTGTAGTTGATCTTTTCATTGCGAACGTCAGCCTCGGCACGTACGCCCGCGGCGCGCAATGCGGCGACCACTTCCTGTGCATAGTCGTTCGCGTCGGTCACGATAGATGCGACAACAACCTGACGTGGGGCCAGCCAGAACGGCAGCTTGCCGGCGTGTTCTTCGATCAGGATGCCGATGAAACGTTCAAATGATCCCAAAGTCGCGCGGTGCAACATCAGAGGGCGGTGCTTTGCGCCATCTTCCCCAATATAGCTTGCATCCAGACGTTCCGGCAGGTTCGGGTCAATTTGCAGAGTGCCACACTGCCAGTCACGCCCAATCGCATCGGTCAGAACGAATTCCAGTTTCGGGCCGTAGAATGCGCCTTCGCCTTCCTGGATCTCGAAGTCATAACCAGCGGCTTTGATACCATTGGCCAAAGCTTCTTCCGCCTGATCCCAGCTTTCTTCGGAACCAACGCGCTTTTCAGGGCGTGTAGACAGTTTCACGCTCCAGTTTTCAAACCCGAGATCTTTGTAAACCAAAGCAAGGAAATCAACGAAGACTTTGGTTTCTTCTTCAACCTGGGCCTCGGTGCAGAAAATATGACCATCATCCTGGGTGAAGCCACGCACACGCATGATGCCATGCATCGCGCCAGAGGGTTCATAGCGGTTACAAGATCCAAATTCCGCCATGCGCAGGGGCAGATCGCGGTAAGATTTAAGGCCCTGGTTGAACACCTGAATATGGCAAGGGCAGTTCATTGGTTTCAACGCGTTCACAGCTTTTTCGCGAGCGTGATCTTCGTCCACTTCCACGATGAACATGTTTTCCTGGTAGTTATCCCAGTGACCGGAGGCTTCCCACAATTTGCGGTTCACGACCTGAGGTGTGTTCACCTCAACATAACCGCCTTTATCCTGACGACGACGCATATAATCCTGAAGCAGGGTATAGATGCGCCAGCCATTTGGATGCCAGAACACCATGCCAGGTGCTTCTTCTTGCATGTGGAACAGGTTCATTTCCTTGCCCAGTTTACGGTGGTCGCGCTTGGCGGCTTCTTCCAGCATGTGAAGGTGTTTTTTCAGACCTTCTTTATTGGTAAAGGCCACGCCGTAAATGCGTTGCAGCATGGCGCGATCACTGTCACCGCGCCAATAAGCGCCGGCTACAGACATCAGTTTGAATGCGTCACCAGGCACTTGACCTGTGTGTTGCAGATGCGGACCACGACAAAGATCCTGCCAGTCGCCGTGCCAGTACATGCGCAGGGGCTCATCCCCGGGGATGGCTTCAATCAGCTCAACTTTATAGGGTTCATTGTTGTCCTGATAGAATTTTACCGCGCGGTCACGTTCCCAAATCTCGGTGGTTACAGCATCACGTTTGTTGATGATTTCCTTCATCTTCTTTTCGATCAGTGCAAGATCTTCCGGTGAAAATGGTTCTTCACGATCAAAATCATAATACCAGCCATCTTTGATAACCGGACCAATAGTGACTTTCACGTCAGGCCAAAGTTCCTGCACCGCGCGCGCCATGATATGGGCGCAGTCGTGACGGACCAGTTCTTCCGCCTGTTCCAGATCTTTCATAGTGTGAATGGCGATTTGTGCATCGCTGTTGATCGGCCATTGCATGTCGTAATGCTGACCGTCCACTGTTGCGGAAATCGCTTTTTTCGCCAGAGAATTAGAGATGCTTGCAGCAACATCTGCGGCGGTGACGCCGGCATCATATTCGCGTGCATTGCCATCAGGAAAAGTAAGAGAGATTTGGGCCATCTGTAAGGCTCCTCGTCAGTTTGGCGCCCACGGAACGCCCGGTTGCGGGTTATGTTTCGAGCATGTTTTGCGCCCGGAGGGCATGATTGTCAATCTGCGAAAAGCTGGGTGAGTCAATTTTTCAATTTCACGCTATAATTGCGATTTATGTTGTCTAATTATAATTGTTCGAATAAATTAATTTGAATTAATTTGATCTGAGGGGGCCGGATCGTCGGAAAACGACGGCAGGAGCGCTCTGAGTGAGGCAAAATGGCGGTTACAGGCACACCGGGTTCCGGTGATGATATCCTGACGGGTGATGGTGCGGACGACACTGTTGCGGGTCAGCAGGGGAACGACACGATCTCCGGGGGCGGTGGTAATGACACCATCCATGGCGACGTTCTGTTTGCCGCAAACGGACCGCTTGATTCAAATCAGAACGACAACAGTTGGAGCTCGGGTTCCGTCACTGGCTGGTATAACACGGGGTCAGGCGGCACGATCGAACGCTGGGGGGATGGGTTTTTTGGGCTTTCAACGGCTGATGGATCCGCGTTTATTGAACTTGACGGCAATACGGCTGGCCTGGATCATGTCCAGACAGATGTTGAGCTGGCCACTGGTATTACATATGTCCTGAGCTTTGATCATGCTGCACGTTCAGGTGGGTCTGTAAACGATGACTTTGAGGTCACCCATAACGGCACGGTCATCGCAACAATCAGCCCATCTTCCACAGGGTTTTTCTCAACCACAACACTGACACTAACGGGTTTGTCGGGCACCGATACAATTGGTTTCAGAGAACTTGCAAGTCAGGACAACAGTCTTGGGCCACTTCTTGATAATATCCAGTTTTCCCTGACCCCGGCATCTGTTGCAGCCAGCGGGCATAGCTTTAATGACACCCTTGATGGCGGTTCGGGTGATGACAAGATCTACGGTCAGGAAGGTGACGACACGATCATCGGCGGGGCAGATGATGATTATCTTGAGGGCGGCAGCGGTAGTGACACATTTGTCTATGCGGATGGATCCGGAAATGATGTCATCAAGGATTTCACCATTGGCGAAGACCTGCTGGACGTTTCAGGGCTGAACAACGGATCTGGTCAGACGGTCGGTCACGGTGATGTCACAGTGACATCTGATGGGGAAGGCGGATCGATCCTGACCTTTCCCAATGGGGAAACCATACGTTTGGTGGGTGTTGATCCCACAAGCATTGATACGCCCGAAGAACTGGCCACGATCGGAATTCACTGTTTTCTGCAAGGGACACAGATTGAAACGGCCCGGGGCGTGCGTTTGATTGAAGACCTTCAGGTTGGTGATGGCGTCGTGACCCGGGATGCCGGCGTGCAGAAAATCCGCTGGATAGGTCGGAAAATTTTGAAACCTGCGTTTCTGAATACACGCCCCCATTTGCGCCCGATTTGCATTGGTAAAGACGCCCTTGGGGTTGGGATTCCTGAACGTGATCTCTGGGTCTCGCCACAGCATCGCTGTGTTGTCAGCGGGGCGCGGGCTGAAATGTTATTTGGGGAACCAGATGTCTTTGTGCCTGCCAAAGCGCTGATCGACCTGCCGGGGTGTTACGTCAGTGGGCGCGAAGATGTGGTGTATTTTCATATTCTTTTTGACAGCCATCAACTGGTCTTTTCTGAAGGCATGCCAACGGAAAGCTTCTTTCCCGGGTCCGAGGCGGAGCGTGTGGGGGACGATGCGTCAAATGATGAGATCCATCAAATCTTTCCAGAACTTGCCGGCCGTTTTAAAAACTATGGTCCCACCTGCCTGCCCAGTTTGACCCTGCGCGAGGCACGGGCGTTGCTGTTCTGACGCTTCGACATTCCAGCTTGAATTCAGCAGCATGCGCCCCAACAATACTAAGCGGAGGTATGTGATGCGTAAGTTCGATGATATTCTGATGATGGCGGTGGAACACAAAGGTGGTTTTAATGCTGTTCTGGGGGATATCAGCCCTCCGAAACACCCAGAGGAAATTGCGGCGATTCCTGATACGGCTTAGCTTGCGCAAATGGCGCGCGGAATTCGGACGAAGCTTAACAGAAATTTCCCGTGTACTGGCGCGCAGCATCGGGTACTTCTTAACAAAAGACATATGGGGTAGAGGGGCAGCCATGACCAATTTTCTTGAAACCGATCAGGGGCGCAAACTTGCCTATCACAAGACCGGTGGCGACGGGCCGACGGTGGTGTTTCTGGGCGGGCTAAAATCCGACATGGAAGGGACGAAAGCCATACATCTGGAAGCCTACTGCAAGGCGCGCGGGCAAAGCTTTCTTCGGTTTGACTATTCCGGACATGGCGAAAGCTCGGAAACCTTTACAGATGGTTGTATCGGGGATTGGCATGAGGACACAATTTCTGCTGTTACGTCTCTAACAGCTGGCCCGTTGATTGTTGTGGGGTCTTCCATGGGGGGCTGGCAGGCATTGCTTTTGGCGCGTGCTATGCCAGAACGTATTGTGGGATTGGTGGGCATTGCCGCCGCCCCGGATTTTACCGAAGATGGGTACTGGGCCGGGTTCAGTGACATGCAGAAAGAACAGCTAAGCACACAGGGTTATGTTGAATTGCCGTCCGATTATATGGAACCTTACATCATTACCCGGCGCATGATTGAAGACGGGCGTACACGCCTAGTGCTGCGCGATGATCTGAACCTGCCGTTTCCCGTGCGTCTGCTTCAGGGCACTGCAGATACCGCCGTCAGCACAGAAACGGCCGTGCGTTTGCTGGAACACGCCCAAAGCCCGGATATGCAATTGCAGCTGGTCAAAGATGCGGATCATCGTTTTTCCGACGACATCTGCCTTCGCCTGATTGAAACGGCGGTTTCAGAGATCACGGATCTGGCAAATGCGTAGCTTTGGTAAGGCGCTGGGGCGTGTTTTACTGTTGATGATCCTGGGTGTTGCTGCATTGTTTATCTTCGGTCCAAAAGAGACGGGAGAGGTAACTGCGCGCTTTGATCCATCTGTGATCGGGGACGATGCTGCGGCCTATTACGCATCTCAAGAGGCGCAGTTCAGCGATATCACAGCGGGTGCTGAAAAGCGTATACTCTGGGCTGGTGCCGAGGGTGTGAAGACCGCGTATTCCGTTGTGTTTATCCATGGGTTTTCGGCGACATCTGAAGAAATTCGCCCGGTCCCAGACATGATCGCAGATCATCTGAGTGCCAATCTTGTATATACCCGTCTTGCTGGTCACGGGCGCAGTGATGCTGCGCTTGCCGCAGTGTCCGCCCAGGATTGGTACGATGATCTGGCAGAGGCCCTGGCGGTGGCGCGCGTGGTGGGGGATGAGGCGGTCATCATCTCAAATTCCACAGGTGGAACACTTGTGGCGCTGGCTGCGACAGATCAGCAAGCTGATCTTATGGCGCGGGTCAAAGCGACGGTGTATTTTTCTCCGAACTTCGCCCTTAATTCATTCGCTGCACCGCTTTTGACACAGGGTGGTGCGCGTTGGTATTTGCCATATCTTGTTGGTGAAACCCTGAGTTTTGAGATTCAGAGCGAAGCGCATGCAACATATTGGAACAACAGCTATCCTTCCGCGGCTCTTCTTCCGATGGCGGCCGCTGTGAAAGAGGCCGCAGGGCGCGATTTCAGTCAGACAGATACGCCTGCGCTGTGGGTTTTTTCGGATGGGGACCAGGTGATTGATCATCGTGAAACCCGCCGCATTGCTGCTGCCTGGGGCGGGGTTTCTGAAATCGCACAACAGGATGTATCAGAGGGCAATGATCCATATGAGCATGTGATCGCCGGAACGGTCCTGTCACCAGGCATGACAGGGGTCGTGGTGCGACAGGTGGTGACCTGGCTTGACGGCCTAGAGTGAGTATGAACAGGATGTGAACATTGCTAGATGGGAGCATTCGTAATGGAACAACGCATAAGTTTGATCACTCTTGCGGTTGACGACATGGATCGCGCCGCCAGTTTCTATGAAGCTTTGGGGTGGGCGCGTGTTGACAGCCCGGATGGGGTTATTGCGTTTGATTTGATTGGTCAGACGCTGGGTCTGTACCCAAAAGCCGCACTTGCGGATGAACTTGGTATGGATGTCGCTGATATCGGAGGATTTTCCGGTGTTACCTTTGCCCATAATCTGCGCAGTAAAGAAGAGGTCGCCCCTTTTCTAAACCGTGTACGCGATGCGGGCGGCAAGATCCTAAAAGAAGCGCAAGATGTGTTCTGGGGTGGTCATCATGGTTACTTCGCAGATCCCGATGGCCATGTCTGGGAGATCGCCCATAATCCGTTTTCGGGTCTCGGGGAAAATGGGGAATTTCAATGGAATGGTGTGGCACCATAGTTGCGCACAGGCGATTCCCAAGAGCAATTTGATCGACAGAGATGTTCTCTCGGATAGTGCTGAGTTTTAGATGGTATATGTGAAAAATGGCTTACTGGACAATGAACAAGATCCCTGAGGTTGCAGAACTGAAGGGCAAAGAAAAACGGGCACTTATCCGGACAATTGGCAAGCTTGGACGCCAAGAAATGGGCAATACCTATTGGTTCCGTCTTGCTGTGGTTATTCTGGTTATGCTGCTTGTTATTCCTCTGGGAGCTGTTTTATCGATTTACTGGGTGCAAACGCCTATGATTGATGCCGGATTGAAAGTGTTGCGACAGGAAAAGGCCGCAGTCTTTGAGTAAATATTACGGGGATCATTTGTCCGGTGGCCTTTCCAGAGCCAAAGCGAAAATGGCCGGAATACCACAGGCAGGTCAAAAACCAGGGCCACTGTGTGCTTGATATAGGCGCGGACCGCATGTTCCTGTAACCGGGTTTCTGAGAACAAGCTGCGAAATGCTGCCCCCTTATCCGATGGAGAAACACATGTCTGAACCCCTTATTTTGGTTCCTGGCATGATGAGTGACGCGCGCGTGTTTATGCCGCAAATTGTCGAGTTGACGAAAACCCGCTCTGTTCAGATTGCATCTGTGGCACAAGCGGATACGATCCGGGATATGGCCGCTGATATTCTGTCATCTGCCCCTCGGAACTTCGCGCTTGTAGGTCATTCCATGGGCGGTGTTGTTGCGATGGAAGTGCTGCGTCAGGCCCCGGAACGGGTAACGCGCCTTGCCTTGATTTCAACAACTGCCGCCACGGAAACACCGATGCAGGCCGCAGAACGTGAACCCCAAATCGTGCGTGCGCAGGCTGGGCGTTTTGCTGATGTCCTGGCTGACACCCTGCGGGAAGAGTATTTCTTTGACGGCCCTGCGCGCCCCCAGATTATGCAGTTGATGATGACCATGGCGCAACGGCTTGGGCCTGAGGTCTTTATACGCCAGTCCCGTGCGATGCAATCTCGTCCAGATCAGCAGAAAACCCTACGTACGACACAGATACCTGTGCTTGCGTTGGGGGGCGAACATGATCGCCTGACCACGCCAGCGCGCCATGATTTTATCGCCGCGCTGACCCGGAATTCAGAACTGAAAATTCTGCCCAACGCAGGGCATCTTCCTATGGTCGAGGCCGCTGATATGGTGACCGAAGCACTGCAGGCGTGGCTGCAGCGCGACTGATCAAGATTTTTTGGCAGGGGCCTTGCGTTTCTTCTTGCCCGTGCCGCGTGTCGAAACGGGGCCGGAATTGGCATCAATGAAGTCCATCACAAGCGGCCGGATATTATTGCGCCAGCTTTTGCCTGCGAAAATCCCGTAGTGACCAGCACCTTCTTCCACATGAGAGGCTTTTTTGCTGTCCGGCAGGCCCGTCAGAAGATCCAGCGCAGCGATGCATTGGCCCGGGGCGGATATATCGTCTTTACTGCCCTCAACCGTTTTAACCGCGACAGTCGAGATCGCACCGATATCAACCGGTTTGCCTTCGATTGTGAAGATGTTCTGCGCGATTTCACGGCCTTTAAAGACACGTTCTACCGTGGACAGGTAAAATTCAGCCGTCATGTCCATAACTGCCAGATATTCATCGTAAAAACGGTTATGCTTGTCATGTTCTTGGGCTTCGCCACGGGCCACGCGCATGACTTGTTCCATGAAGGCCTTGCCATGCTTTTCAGAATTCATAGACATGAAGCTTTGCAGTTGCAGTAAGCCCGGATAAACCATACGACCACATCCGGCGTATTTTGCGCCAACTTGCTGGATAACGGTTTCTTCCAGCTGTCCCATGGTCACGCGGCGGCCAAAGTCAGTGACTTCTGTTGGGGCGGCGTCCGGGTCAACGGGGCCACCGACCAAGGTCAGGGATTTTGGCTGAGATTTTGGATCTTCCTGCGCCAGATAGGCGGTTGCAGCCAATGTCAGCGGAACGGGCTGACAAACAGCGATCACATGCAGGTCTGACCCCAAATGTTTCATGAAGTCTGCCAGATAAAGTGTATAGTCTTCGACGTCGAATTTGCCGGTGGACACTGGAATGTCGCGCGCATTGTGCCAGTCTGTGACCCAAACCTCGCAGTCTTCCAAAAGACTTTGCACGGTTGAGCGCAGCAGAGTTGCATAGTGGCCGGACATAGGGGCGACCAGCAGAACGCGGCGTTTCATATCTTCGCGACCCAGGACATGGAAACGGATCAGATCACCAAAGGGGCGCTCGACTTCGGTTTCAACTTCGACCAGGTGATCCTGACCGTCGACCCCAACAACGGCATGAAGATTCCAGTCTGGTTTTGCCACCATTCGCGCAAAACTGCGTTCAGTGACTTCACCCCAGGCCGCCATCACGTTAAAGAAGGGATGGGGGAACATTCCGACAGCGGGGTATGAGGCCATTGCCAGCGCCGATGCACCCAACCACTGGTTGGTGTTACGCATGGTTTCCATCAGGTCGTAGGTTGCCATATACCGCATTCTGTTCTTCCCGTGACTGAGATTTCTGCGATGCAGAAATGGAATTGTAATACTGCTGCAACATTTCTCTGTTTGTTTATTAACAGTTCAGAAAAGATGCTGCATAGCAGCGAAGGTAGTGTGGAAAAAAGCGTATGACAACCGAAGATCACAAAATTGACAATTCTGATCCGGAAATGACAGATCAATTCGCGGAAAATCTTGCCCGTGTAGAAGCTCTGTCGCAACGCCTTATGACCAGTTATTCCCACAAAACGCCCATGAACCCTGCGCTGGAAGGGCCCGGCAAAGACATTTATTCAAAGGCTATGTCCGGCTATATGGCCGAAATGATGTCTAACCCGACTAAGATTTTTGAACATCAGGCTGGTTACTGGTCACGGTCCGTTGCGCATTTCATGGATGCGCAAAAAGCCGCTGCTGAAGGCCATGCGCCCAGTGATGATCAA
Organism: Halocynthiibacter sp.; assembly: GCF_049608145.1. NCBI lineage: Bacteria > Pseudomonadati > Pseudomonadota > Alphaproteobacteria > Rhodobacterales > Paracoccaceae > Halocynthiibacter > Halocynthiibacter sp. The sequence continues at coordinate 9,718 of NZ_JBMYXF010000049.1, read as the reverse complement.
GTAAAGGATCGCCGGTTCGCAAGTGACGCATGGACTGAAAACCCTTGGTTCAACTTTGTGAAGCAACAGTATCAGATGAATTCTGATATGTTGCGCCAGATGATTGCTGATACGGATGGTCTGGGTGAGGGGGATCAGAAACGTCTGGAGTTCTTCACAAATCAGATCATCGATATGCTTGCGCCTACAAATTTCCTGGGTACCAATCCAGAGGCATTGCAACGTGCTGTTGAGACCCAAGGGCAAAGCCTGCTGGATGGCCTTGAAAATCTTGTGCGTGACATGGAAGATCGGGATGGTGACCTGCTTGTATCCCTTGCGGATCGCGAAGCGTTTGAAGTGGGCAAGAACATTGCAACGGCCAAGGGTGAGGTCGTGTATCGCAACCGCATGCTGGAACTGATCCAGTTCGCACCAACCACGGAAACAGTTCATAAGATCCCTCTGCTGATCTTCCCTCCATGGATTAATAAATATTATATCCTTGATTTAAAACCGAAAAATTCCCTTATCCAATGGGCGGTTGATCAAGGGTACACGGTTTTCGTGGTCAGTTGGGTCAACCCAACAGAAGATTTCGCGGATGTTGGTCTCGATACATATATTGAAGAAGGTTACTACGAGGCGATGAACGCGGTGAAAGAAATCACCGGTGAAAAACAGTTGAATGCGGTCGGATATTGCGTCGCAGGTACGGTTCTGACGCTTACTTTGGCCCTGATGCAGAAACGTGGTGATAAGACGGTTAAATCAGCGACATTCTTTACGACGATGACTGATTTTTCTGATCAGGGGGAATTTTCAGTCTTCCTTGGTGACGATTTTGTAGACGGCATTGAGGCCCAGATCTGTAGTGATGGCATTCTGAAATCATACTTTATGTCGCGCACGTTTTCCTATCTTCGTGCCAATGATCTGGTCTACACGCCGGCGATCAAAAGCTACATGATGGGCGAGGCGCCCCCTGCGTTTGATTTGTTATATTGGAATGGTGACAGCACCAATCTTCCCGGGCGTATGACTGTGGAATATCTGCGGGGCTTGTGTCAGCGCAATGAACTGGCTGAAGGTGTCTTTGAAATCTGTGGTGAAACGGTTTCGCTGAAAGACGTGAAACTGCCATTGTGTGCCGTGGCCTGTGAAACGGATCATATCGCGGCCTGGAAAAGTTGTTTCAATGGTTTCCGGGAATTTGGTTCGAAAGACAAAAGTTTCATCCTTTCCGAATCCGGACATATTGCGGGGATTGTGAACCCACCCAGCAAGAAAAAATACGGCCATTATCTGAATGGAGCTCCGCGTGGTAAAGCGGAAGACTGGCTTGCCGGGGCTAAGTATAATGAAGGAAGCTGGTGGCCACACTGGGCTGAATGGTTGGATGAGAAATCCGGAAAAGCGCTTTCAAAGCAAGTGCCTGCGCGTAATCCAGGTAGTGAATCCTATCCTTCGCTGACCCCAGCGCCCGGCACATATGTGAAAGTGCACGCCTAGAATTGCTAAGTTTTTGCTGCAGTGCAGAATAATGCTTGAATTGCTGCGATGCAGCATTTATATACCCCCTGTAAACATTATTCGGCGGGTGATCTTTTCTCTCTCAGACCCGCAAACCTGGAGCTGATAAAATGGCTAAGACACAAGATTTCACCAAGACCATGCAGGATTTCATGGGTAAATTCCCAATGGACACATCTGCTTTTGAAACTGCGTTCAAAAACAACGCTGATTTCGCAGAAAAAATGTCCAAAGTGGCGCTGTCCGCTGCCGAGAAATCCGCTGAGATTTCCAACAAGTGGACAACTCAGGCCCTGACCAAAGCGGGCGACGTTTCTGCTGCTAAGGCTGACCCTGCAGATTACGGTAAATCCGTAACTGATTTCGCGTCTGCGTCTGCTGAGCTGGCGTCTGAAAACATGGCTGCTTTTGCTGAAGTTGCGAAAAAAGTTCAGATGGAAACTGTTGAACTGATGATGGCGGCTGGCAAAGAAGCTGGTGAAGGCGCATCTGCTGCGGTTAAAAAAGCAACTGACGAAGTTGCGAAGGCTGCGAAAGCCGCTTCTAAGTAAATTCTTATATATTTGCGCCAGTTCCTCCTCCCTTTGGCGCGGATACTGAAGGCAGCCCCACACAGGCTGCCTTTTTCTTTTCTTGCAATTCTGTGTGGCTCGCATAGTCTTCTCTGCACTGCAGAAGGCCCGTCATAAGGGCCGGTGGAACGTAAAAGGGGAAAAACGTGGGTCAGACTGCCAAGCCATTGTTGATTAAGCGCTACGCCAGCCGGCGTCTGTATAACACCGAAACCAGCGATTATGTGACGCTTGAAGATATTTCGGGCTTTATTCAGGCTGGACGTGATGTGCAGATTATCGACCTGAAAAGCGGTGATGACCTGACGCGGCAGTATCTTCTGCAGATCATCGCAGAACGTGAAAGCCGTGGTGAAAATGTACTTCCGATCAATGTCTTGACAGATCTTGTCCGCAGCTACACGGACCAGGCGCAAAGCATTGTTCCCGAATTTCTGGCATCCAGTTTTGAAATGCTGCGTGATGGGCAGTCTCAGGTTATGGAAAATTTGGGGTCTATGAACCCACTGGCCAATATGCCTGGCTTTGAGATGATGAAGGCCCAGCAGGAAGCATTTATGCAGGCGATGACAGGCAATGCGGCCGAAGCAAAGCCTGCCGCATCAGAAGAAACAAAGGAAGAAGGCGAGCTGTCAGAGATCAAAGAACAGCTGGCTGAACTTCAGGCGATGATGAGCAAACTGGGTAAGTAACCCGTTGAAAGGCAACGGATGCCCGACAGTCCTGGCAAGATAACCCTTTGGGGCCTAGAGATTTTCATCGCAACTGCGGATGAGGGGTCTATCTCTGCGGCTGCACGCAGGGTTGGGGCCAGCGCATCGGCCGTTTCGCAGCAATTGACCGGGCTTGAAGCTGCGGTTGGGGCGACGCTTTTGAACCGGTCAACGCGGCCTGTCAGCCTAACGCCGGCCGGCACGATGTTTCGTCGCCGAGCGCAGGTGATCCAGAATGAAGCAGAGCAGGCAAGAGCCGAGCTTGCGACATCCGATTATTCCGCCATGACAAGCTTTCGCCTTGGAATGATTGAAGATTTTGACGCCGATGTGACGCCTGGGCTTTTGTCGGATATGGCATCTGATCTGTCACATTGTCAGTTTCTCTTGGAAACCGGCGCAAGCCACAAGCTGTTCGATCTGCTGGATTCCAGAGCATTAGATGTGATCGTTGCTGCGGACATGGGGGCGGCGGCCAGCTGGATGGAAGTGCATCCGTTGATGGAAGAACCATTCATTGCAGCAGTGCCAAAATCGAAAGTGGCAAAAGGGTTGGAAGGTTCTGATTTTATTGATGCTTTGGGGGATCTTCCCCTTATTCAATATACGCCGCGCCACGTGATGGGCCGCCAAATTTCGGCGCATCTTGCACGTCAGAACCTGCGACTTTCGCATCGGTTTGAGCTGGACAGTTACCATGCAATTATGGCGATGGTTGCACAAGGGGCGGGGTGGACGATTTTGACACCGCTGGGGTTCTTACGGGCACAACGATTTCATGATGGGGTGGATCTGTTTCCGCTGCCCTTTGCGCCGCTTTCGCGCACGATTTCGCTGCATGCAAGACAGGATGTCCTTGGCGATATGCCGGGGCAGGTGGCGGAAAGATTACGTGGATTGCTGCAGCAATTGACCATTGAACAGGCGCGTCTGCATATGCCTTGGCTTGGGGATTCCCTGCGGCTTTTGTAGGGTGATTATCCGATGCACAGAGCATGCACATGTTATGCATATGTTATGCATATCAGGCGTTCTGTACCCCTAACAGTGTATTAAGGATCTCTGCGGCGCAGCAATGCTGCGCTACGCCGCAGTGCAGCATTGCGTCAGGCGACTTTCTGGGCGTTGGATTTTACAGCCTCTGCCGCGCGCACCAAAGCGGATGTGATATAGTCCAGTTCTTCCCGCTTTAGGCGGGCTGGCAGGCGCACGTCACAGGCGCTCATCAACATATCGCGGGTCATGGGCAGTTCGCCCTGATCATCGATAAATTGCCAGTTCCAGAACGCACGGGCGTTGTTTTTTGTGGTGCCAAAGACTTGCACAGCGATGCCTTCAGATGATGCCGCTTCGACATAGGCCTGCGTTTCCTCAGCGGTGAAATCGACCAGGTTAAACTGAATGGAATCCGGCGCGCGCAGTTCTGGTGCAAGCGGTGGGGGCACATCAAGCCATGCGGATTGGTTCAGACCATCTGCCACATAATCGTGGTTCTCACGCCCATCTTTTACGCGGCGTGGCACTTCGTTGATTTGCGGACGGATGACAGCGGCAGACAGGTTCTGCATGCGCAGGTTATACAGCGGCAATTTGTTCTGCCATTTTTCAAACGCATCATGCAGAACCGGGTGTTTTTTCCAGTTATGTTCATAGGCGCCGGACATGATGACAGCCTGGGCCACAAGATCGGCGTCGTCGGTGACAAGAATGCCACCTTCGCCCGCGTTGATCAGCTTGTAGGACTGGAAAGAGAAACAGCCGATCTTGCCGATGGTGCCGATTTTGGTGCCATTCCAAAGTGTGCCAAGGGAATGCGCCGCATCTTCAATGACCGGGATATCTGCAGCATCGCAGAGTTCCATAATCGCATCCATATCAGAGGTATGCCCGCGCATATGGCTGATGATGACGGCTTTGGTATCCGGGGTCAGTTTGGCTTTGAAATCGTCGATGTTCACGCGGTAGTTCGCGCCAACTTCGACAAGGATAGGTTTGCATTCAGCGTGCACAACCGCGGAGGGCACAGCGGCGAATGTGAAAGCCGGGATCAGCACCCGGGCATCGCGGGGCAGTTGCAAGGCCTTGAGAGAGAGGAATAAAGCGGCGGAGCAGGAGGACACGGCCAGGGCATATTTTGTGCCCATGAAGTCAGCGAATTCCTGTTCAAGCAGGGCAACCGGTGAATTTTCAAGCGCTGTATAGCGGAACAGATCGCCGGATTTCAGAAGACGGTCGATTTCAGCGCGGGCGGCTTCGGGGATGGGTTCGGCGTTGTAAACGTTTGGGGCCTGAACGGTTGTGTCTTTCATGATCGTCACCCTTTTTGGAATTTCTGAATTCTAACTTAAGAAAAACAGTAAGTGTGGTGAAGGCAAAAATCCATAGAAAAAGCCGCAGAAGGGTTCATTCCCCTGCGGCTTTGTGTCTTTTGGGCCGTTTTCTGCTTAGCGGATCAGTTTTGGGCGGTATTTGATTTTCTGACGGCTGTTTGACGGCAGGTGCCGGTTCAATCTTTTGTTGATCGCGCCGTAAATTCCAATGACGCAGAGGGTCAGCAGGATGAAGTAAAACGCCAAGATCGGGTAGGGGACAAAGGGGTTGAACGTTTTGTCCGCGAAATAGCTGGCGTAATACAGCGCATCGCCCTGTTGACGCCAAGCTGGGAAGCTTGAGAAAAACACAAGCGTGGTGGCGTGAAACATGAAGATGGCTTCGTTGGTGTAGCCTGGCCAGCCAAGGCGCAGCATGGTTGGGAAAATGATGCGGCGAAAGCGGGTCCAGCCGGACAGGCCATAGGCGTCGGCGGCTTCGATATCGCCTTTTGGGATGGATTTCAGGGCGCCATAGAAGATTTCGCCCGCATAGGCGGATGTGTTCAAAAACAGCACAATCAGCGCGCCCATCCAAGCTTTGGTCAGCCAGCGGGTTTCGACGGTGATTTCGGTGAAGCCAAGGTTTAGGTCCATGCCAATTTTCGGCAAAAGCACGAAGGTTTCGTAGGCCAGAAAGAATTGGATAAACAGAGGGGACCCACGGAAGATAAAGACGAAGATTTCGGCGGGTTTGCGAAACCAAGGGTTGCTGCTGAATTTTCCCAGCGCAACCGCTGTGGACAGGAAGAACCCGAAAAACAGGGCGAGAATGCCGAAGTAGATATTCCAAATCATGCCAGATCCGATCAGGGTGAACTGATCGCATAGGGTGAAATCGGACCGTGGCAACAGGCGTTCGCCATAGCCCAGCGAACGGAAAGCATAGCTTTGAACAGTTTCCCAGCAGCTCATGATGCGGCCTTTCTTGCGGCTTCGCCCCCGGCGGTGGCCTGGCCATGGGTCAGGCGTGCCATCACGCGATCAAGGATGATTTCACTGATTTTTGTCAGGGCGAGGTAGAACACCAGGAGGCCCAGGAAGTACCACAGGCGCCAGTCGGGATGCGGATAGGCGAAGGCGTTGGTCTTCAGACCGCCAAGTTCTTTGGCCCAGTAGACCACATCGCGCACCCCCAACAAGAACAGCAAGGGGGTGGCTTTGATCAGGATCATCCAGAGGTTTGACAGGCCTGGCAGGGCGTAAACCCACATCTGTGGCACAAGAATGCGCCAGAAGGTTTGGCGATGAGACATGCCATAGGCTTCGCCGGTTTCCATCTGGGCACGGGGTACGGCCCCCATTGCCCCAAAAAGGACGTTGGCTGCGAAGGCGCCGAAAACAATGGCAAATGTCAGAACAGCAAGAGAGAACCCATAGCTTTGATGCACAAAGGCAGAGGCTTCTGACAGGGGCATTTTCGCGGCACTACAGACGACAAAATCATTGCCCTGACGAATGGCATCGGGCCAGTCGGGGCATTTCACCTGGTGGCGCAGCCATTCGATGCCCTGATCCAGTGCAATGACGAAAAACAGGAAGAATGCGATATCTGGTACGCCGCGCACGATGGCTGAATAGGATTTCCCCAGCCAGCGCAGGGGCGCAACATGGGATCGTGCAGCCGTGGCACCGGCAAAGCCGAACAGCAACGCGACCGGGGCCGTGATTGCCAGCAAAAGCAGGACGGTGAAGATCGACGAGAAGGCGGTCAGGTGCTTGGTCGTTGTCATATAACAACTGATCCAGGCCCAGCCTTCGATCGCAGAGGGGTCAGAGCAGTAAGAAAACATCAGGGTGCCATGGGTCGGAGCTAAAGAACGGTCTGGGCGTTTGCGAAACGGGGACGTTCAAAAAAGGGAAGGCCCATGTGGCCTTCCCCAATCGTTAGGTGCAAATCAGAATGTTTGCGCTTCGTCACCGAAGTACTGAGTGATCAGTGCGTTCAGGGTGCCGTCGTCTTTCATGGTCTGGATCGCAGCATCGAACTTTGCGCGCAGTTCGCCGTCTGATTCACGCAGGCCCATGCCGATGCCGCCGCCCAGTGGCACGAGATCGCCAACAAGTGTCAGTTCACCACCGGATTCAGCCGCGATTGGTTTCACATAGTCTTCGTCCGCGAATACAGCGTCAACTTCGCCGTTTTTCACCGCAGCAACGGTTTCGTCAGGGGTTGCGAATTCAACCAATGTTGCACCGGATTCAGCAACATGCGCCGCCTGAATCGTCGCTGCCTGTGCTGCGATGACAGCTGTGGACAGATCGATGTCGTCAGATGCGCCCATGTAAGCGGATGCTGAAGGAGGTGTGTAGTTCTGAGTGAAATCAATCACTTCGTCACGTTCCGCAGTGATGGACATGCCTGCGATGATTGCATCGTAGTTGCCGGACACGAGGTTTGGAATGATGGAATCCCATTCATTTGTGACCCACTCACAATCCAGTTCGGCGCGTTTGCACAGCTCGTCGCCGACTTCACGTTCAAAACCTGCGATTTCGCCGTTGTCGTCGATGAAGTTATATGGAGGGTATGCGCCCTCAGTGCCCAGACGAACAGTGTCGGCAACACCCATACCAGCCATCAGGGCCAGTGTCGCAGCGGACAGGATCAGTTTTTTCATTTCTCTCTCCCGAGTTTAAGCGCGTTATTGTTAGTCTGCAGTCGTTGCGCTTAGGAACTGTTGCAGACGTTCGGTTTTTGGATTTTTGAAGAGTTCAGCAGGTGCGCCTTGTTCTTCAATGCGGCCCTGATGCAGGAAGACCACGTGGTCGGACACATCATGGGCCATTTTCATGTCATGTGTCACGATCAACATGGTGCGGCCTTCTTCGGCCAGGGCTTTGATGACTTTGACAACTTCTTGTTCCAGTTCTGGATCAAGTGCAGAAGTGGGTTCGTCAAACAAAAGGGCTTTGGGTTCCATGCAAAGGGCACGTGCGATTGCGGCGCGTTGCTGTTGGCCACCGGAAAGCTGTGCGGGCCAGGCATCACATTTGTCGCCGATGCCCACTTTTTCAAGATATTTGCGGGCGGATGCTTCGACTTCGTCCTTGTCACGGCCCAGAACCGTTAACGGGGCTTCCATGACGTTTTGCAAGATTGTCATATGGGACCAGAGGTTAAACTGCTGGAATACCATGGATAGATTGGTGCGCATTTCGCGAACCTGGTCTTTGTTGGCTGGGCGACGGGCGTGGCCTTCGCCTTTCCATTGAACAGGATCGCCGCAGAACAGAATTTCGCCCTGTTGGCTGTCTTCAAGCAGGTTGCAGCACCGTAGAATGGTGGATTTTCCGGAACCGGAAGACCCGATCAGGGAAACAACATCCCCCCGGTTTGCGTGAATATCGACACCTTTAATGACCTCCAGCTGACCATAGGCTTTATGCAGGTCGCGGATTTCAATGACGGGTTCAGCGGCGGCGGGTGCCTGCGCGCCCTCAGTGGTATGGGTCTGATTCACGTTATGGTTCTCTGTTGGCAGCAGTCTTTTTGATTGCAGGGAAGTAGTCCCCAAAATTTGACTGAATGCAACGCCGAATCCGTCAGTCATGCATGAGTTTTGCGCAAAGAGAGGAATAAATTGACCAAAATGCAGGATTTACAGGGATTGTGTTGCTTTTTGTCGGGCACGGGCAGAGTCGACATCGCTGAGGCCAAGAAGATTTGACATCAGGCGCAACTGGCTGTCTTCCCCGGCATCACGTTCCCCATCCGCAAGGGCGACGCTCCAGAGAGCCTCGAGAACAGACAGGCGTTTTTCATGCGCCACTGCATCTTTGATCGCACGGGTGAAACGTACGGTGTCCGGGGCTTCGCTTTCGAGGGTTTCGGCGTTTTTGCGTAAATCCCGCGCGGCGGTGATATCCAGTGCGTAGCGATCAGACAGAAGCTGTGTGATTGTCTGTGCTTCGCTGTCTGCATAATAACCATCGCTGCGTGCGACACGCACCAAGAGGGCCGCAAGGGCAAGCCGAGCGTCAGGGTCAGAAAGCGGGGCAGGGGCGGGGGCCGTCATCCGGCGCAAGAGATCTGCAAACATGACATTGATATAGTCATGGAAATTCTGAACTGCAATCGGTGGGGCGTTTGTCGGCGTTAGGCCGCGTGTGCGGTGTGATATCGTTGGGTTAGGATTTCGGAAATGAGATCCATTGAATGCAAAAGAGATTCTGCGGACAAACGGTAGTAAGTTTGTGGGCCTCTGCGTTTTCGTGTCAGAAGCCAGTCACGTTCCATTTCACGCAGATGATGGATGAGGGAGCTGCGACACATTTGGGTGTGATTTTGAATCTGTTGAAAGTTCAACTCACTGCCCGCGGTTTCTGTGAGAAGGCGGAAGATGCGCATCCGCCGCGGGTGGGAAAGGGCACGCAAACAGGTTGCGATGTTTTCATTCTCTGTTTTTTCCATAAACGATCTCCTTTTGTTCTAAAAATGATTGATTTAGGTTAAAGAGTGATGAATTGGAAAAAATGCTTGTAAGTCAGTATGTAAAGACCATTTTCACCGGAAAACCGGAAAACCGGAAAACCGGAAAACCGGAAAACC
>NZ_JBMYXF010000048.1:0-22522 GCF_049608145.1 Halocynthiibacter sp. | reverse complement strand
GACAACTCGCGAAAAATCAGTCAAAATATACAAATCCGACCCCAATATCAAAAATCGGAAACCACCCATTCCCATGGCACCCCGGCCCGTCATGCCTATTTCGGACAGAATTGAAGAAGTGGCAAACCAGCCGACCGAACCGTTGCGACTGGAAGATCCTGTTTTACCCGAGCGTATTGCATTGCCGTTAGATGATGCCGCTGCGGAGATGGGGGATGCGACACGTCTATGGAATGACATTCTGGATGATGGCCGCCCGGAGAACCTGGATCAATTGTTGGAGGCATTACAGAAGCTGATGACGGGTATTGATCGCAGTGAGGCTTTTGGCATCACACCACAAAAATCGGGCGAGGGCCTGAGGTGACTAAACAAACAGCAGACTGGTTACGGCATCGGCCGACGCCGTCAGTGAAAAATAAAAATGTGAATGAGGCAGACCATGACAATTAATGAAAATGTGGCGCGCAGATTGCTGCAGATTGTGCAGGATGTCAGCGCGAGAGATACAGCAAAAATCGCATTGATTGCGAAAACGCGGGGCGAGAAACGCGCACGCATGCTGGAAACGATTGGCCAGTCTGTGTTGTCACGCAGGCTTGAATTCACCAGCATCGGGAATGGGTTGCAAACTGGCAGCCTTGTTCTGGAAGTCACCAATTCACGCGTGACGCGTATGATTGATGCTACACCGGATACATTGGGTGATGTCGTGGCAATTTCATCTGGGGAACGTGGTGATGTGGCGCAACAACTTGGTCAGATCATGACCGGGTTCTCGCGGTGTGATGGCGATATTTTTGCGCTTTCAACCCCCTTGGATCATACGCCGGATGCGGAAGATGTGGGGATTACGCTGAACGAACTACTGGCTGTTGTGACTGTTGAAGACCTGCCGGAAGATCTTTTGGATATCGCAGCCGGGGAAAACACGCCTGACGATGAAGCCACAGAAGAGAGTGTTCAGGATGCGCAGAAAACGGAAGCACATGAGGGGCCATCAGAGCAGCTGAAAACGTTTTATGACCGGGTCGAAGGTCTGTCTTCTTGGCGCGCGATCTTGTCGACGGATGGGGGGATTTCGCAGGAAAGTGGTACGTTGTTTTCCGATGATCTTGCAGGGTCTCTGGCGTCGGATCTGGCGGAATGGTCATCTGACAGCGGTGATGCAATTTCGTTGCCACAGCTGATTGTTATGCGTCCACGAAAAGGGCGTGATGAAGCGATGGCATTGTATCGAAACACGGCCGGGACTGCGGTTTCTGTGCATGAAACCCGAAAGCTGGGTTCGGTTGTTGGGGCTGTAAAAGAGCTTTTGAAGCATGATGACCAATAGATCCGCCCCCCTTGAATATAACGCTGGCCGCGCGTCTGAAGACTTACTTCAGACGTTGCAATCGGCTGCGGAAATTGCCCGGGGCATGCAGCGCATTGGTGGTGATAGCCCTGAATTGCGCCTTGCCTGTGATAAGATGGTGCCTGCCCCGCTGTCCGTGATGGTTGTTGGTCAGGTGAAGGTTGGAAAGTCTAAATTTCTGAACGGATTAACCGGCCGAGGCGGGATGTTGCCATCTGATGTGAACCCGCTGACCACTGTGGTGACCAATTTGCATTTCAACATTGGCCCTGCCCGACAATCGGGTGTGCGCTTTTGTTTCCATGACCGGGCGCAATGGCAACGCCTAACCCAAACCGAAGAGGGTGATACGACATCTGAAAACCTGCGCATATATATCGATGATCTGAAAGATAGGGTGATCAGACGGCATGGGGCTGGGTTTGAAAACCTTCTGGGTAAAGTCCATGACTTTGAAACAGTCCGGACGGATTTGCTGCAACAGTATGTCAGTTCGGATGCGGGGAATAATACGCAGGGTCCGGTTCATTATGATGATCTTGTCCGTGAGTCAGACGTCTATTTTGATGCCTCGCCCTTCCCTTGCCCTGTCACTTTGACGGATACGCCGGGCATCAATGATCCCGAACTTATTCGTGATGAAATTACCTGGCAGGCTATCGGAAATGCCGATTACTATCTGGTGATCTTGTCCGCACATCAGGCCATGTCGCAGGTGGATGAACGTCTGTTGAAAGCATTGCAGGCGAAAGGGTCTGGGCGGGCGATTGTTTTTATCAATCGTATCGATGAACTGAACGATTGTAATGCGGATGGCTTGCTTTTGCGTCGATCTGTGCGTGCGGATCTGGGTGAGATTTTCGGGGGTGATCCTGGAGCGGTTCTGGCGGGCAGCGCCTTGTGGGCGGATTATGCCGCGACAGGCCAAGAACAAGGCGTTGATCATGAACAGGTAATGTCCTGGATAACAGCCAATCCTGGTTTATCGCGCCGCCTGAAGAAGGGGCTGCAGGCCAACCGACACCACGATCTGAACGCGGCCAGCGAAGAAGAGGCGATCTTGCGTTTTCGTGCGCTGATTGCTTCTGGCATGCCTGATCTGCGCAGGTTTCTGTCAGGTGTTCTCAAAAACAGATTATCTGAAGACGACATTCATCAGGGTATTTCTGATTTGCTGGATGTTGCACATGCGCAGGCCGTGACACCTGATGAGGTGCAGAAGGTGCAATTGCCCCCCGTAGAAAAGCAAATCGATGATCTTGCAGCCTATCTTGAAGAAGAACAGGCCGTTCTGACGCTTCAGATCAATGATGCGTTTGATGCGCTGGGGGAACATATTTCGCAGGGCGGCACCCCTGATGTTTCGGCAGAAACATCGGATCAATCTGATGCGGAAGTCAAACTTCCACCACAACTTGAACATCTGCGTGATGTCTTTGTGCAGGGGGTTCATGTGATCAAACAGGATGTTATGACCGGGCTTCGGCAGATTGCGCAGGACGTTCCTGATCTTCTGGATGGCCTGCCGTCAACGCCTCTCTTTAACATTAACGCAGGGCTTGTGCATCGGTTTACCCCGGACACCAAAGCCCTGTGGCGCGAAGCGGCAGCCATGCAGAAAAACAACTGGGCCAGCCGTATATTTCACAAAAAAGCCGCGACACCGTCGGTCAATCAAGTATCGGCCGAACTGGTGGATGACGCACGCAATGCGCTGTTAAGCCAAAGTGATATCGTGCTGAAACACTACATGGCTGCGTTGACAGGCTATGTCCATGAACACCAAACCGGCGCAGGCCTTTCACAGGCCGCGCATGATATTTCCAGTAACTCTGGCGGGATTGATGACAGGCAGATCGGGGTTTTTGCGGCGAAACTGCAAGACCTTTGTCAGATCAATTCGGATGAAACACAAAAAGAAGCAGGTCGGAACCCGTGATAGAATTCCCAAGTGTCGAGCAAAAGCAGACAGAATTAGAACATTTCCTAACAGTCACGGCAGATCTTCCGGAGACAGCTGAACTGACAGAACTGAAGGAACGGGCGCGCCAACATATAAGCCGTCTGTCAAGCGCGGTGGGCATTGCGTTTTCTGGCGAATTCAGTGCCGGTAAATCAAGTCTTGCCAATATGCTTGCTGGGGCGGATATCCTGCCAACTGGCATTCGCCATCTTCCCTTGCCATTGGTCATTCTGAACTATTCAGCAGAGCCACGGACGGTTGCCGGCTGGTGGGGGAAAGAACATAAAACCTTTCCGGGGATCGCACTGGAAGCGGCGGCTGACACTGGCCCTGATTTCATTTCAGTTGGTCTGAACACCCCTGCGTTACAACAGGTATCTTTGTTTGATTTGCCCGGTGCAGGGGCAAGCGGCATTGCCCATGACGATACCAATACGCTGGATCTTCTGAAATTTGTGGATTGCGCGATCTGGTGTACCAACGGCACCAGCGCCTGGCGGGATTCTGAACGTCAGCTGTGGAAGCAGGTGCCTGAACAGCTGAAAAAGAACAGCTTGTTGGCGATAACCCATGTGGATCTACCTGCTGTAAAAGACGACCTGCCCAATATCATGAAGCGCCTTGAAGAAGAAAAAGGCGTGTTGTTCGAAGAAATCATTCCGATCGCTACGCCCAATGCGGTGTCTGCCCTTGCCGACGGACCAGAACCGGATTTTGCAGCCTGGGAAGCCAGCGGTGGGCAGTTTTTGGCAGAGCAGATCCTGAAGGTTGCTTCTGCACGCCGTGAAGCAGACCTGAAAGATGCAGAGAAAGATCTGAAAGAACGGTTTTTGCCCTTTATAGACGTGTCGGAAGATGAACAACCGGCCGCGGAAACCCAGGCGGAGGCTGTTTCTGAGGTTACTGAGCTGACAAACACTTTGCTGGAGGACTGGCAAAACAGACTTGCCGGGGTACACGCACAAATTCAGGACAGCGAAATTGAAGATGCAACTGACTTTTTCCAGGCTTGCCAAGAGATCGTCGAAGAGTTTGCGGAACGTCTGATTGATGAAAGCCTGCCGTCTGAACAGGCTGAATGGGTGCCGGATGAGTTTGAGCGGGCAACAGATCTTTTGCTGTTGTTGCAGTTCGAAACGGGGGATGGGCCTGTCAATGATGCATTGAATGTTCTGATGCAGCTGACCGACACATTGTCCTGGGCTGGCACACAAAAGGCAGCCTAAGACCTGCGGTCTCCGGTCGTTTTGACCGGAGGCTATTCGATTACAGGTTGTGAATTTTCCCCTAGCAAATTGTTAACAAGATACGAACAAATCGATTCGATAAGGATTGTGGCATCTTTGTGTCGGACCTGTTTGCGCTGACAGGGCCAGTGTGCCCCGTGCCGACTGAATCCATGAAAGACAGGGGAATTTGCCGGGTCAGACCCTTTTTTCGGCCCTGAACAAACTAAATTCGAACGCAGTGGGGACACGCAAGGGCCTCACTTTTACCTCAATTGGCGGCTTTACACGTTAAGGATGTTGCTTTCTTTCTCCCGTGCACCGGGACGTTGTGGATGGGGTTCTACGATTGGAAACAAAGAAAGCCTTAGGATGTGGGGCAAATTATTGTGAGTCAGATTCAGATAGCAGAGCCGCTCGAAGAAGAAGCGGTCGAGGATGCGCTGGCGCCAGGCACTTCACTGCTGCGTGGGCAGTATGAAATTATCCGGTTTCTGAACAGTGGCGGGTTTGGCATTACCTATCTCGCCCGGGATAGCCTGGAACGTGACGTGGTGGTGAAAGAATGCTTTCCCAGCGCCTTGTGTTTGCGCAAAGGTGATCGCGTTGTTGCTCAATCTGAAAACGCCCAGGAAGATCTTAGCTCTATAATCAAGCTGTTCATTCAGGAAGCACGTAACCACGCCAAGCTGGTTCACCCAAATATTGTGCCGGTGCATCAGGTATTTGAAGACAATGACACGGCATATATCGCCATGGATTATATTCGTGGCTGTGATCTGTTGGATTATATGGATCAGCCGGATACGTCGTTTACTGTGGACGAATTTGTTGCGCTGACAGAAAAGATGCTGTCTGCCGTTTCCTTTATCCACGAACACGGCATGCTGCATCGCGATATTTCTCCGGATAATATTCTGATCAATCAGGATGGTGAACCTATTCTGATCGATTTTGGTGCTGCACGGGATCAGGCCGCCCACAGGAATGCAGCACTTGTGACACTGCGCGTTGTAAAAGACGGGTACTCCCCCCAGGAATTCTATGTCCCGGGGTCCGTTCAGGGGCCTTACAGTGATCTCTATGTTCTGGCGGCAACGTTGTATCATGTGTTGACAGGGGAACCCCCTGCAGATGGAAAAACGCGGTTTGATGCCTATGATAAACAGGTTGTTGACCCCTATGTACCGGTGACGGGCCGGTTTGAGAATTTCCCCCCGAATTTTCTGGAAGCGCTTGATCAGGCAATGAAAGTTATGCCTGCGCAACGGCTACAGTCCGCGTTGGAATGGTTGCAGATGTTCCGGGGGCCCGGTGCTGTGTTCGGTACAATGCTTGAACGCCCACCGTCTGTTATTGCAGCGCTCGACGAAGGGCAGACCCCAGAAAACGCGGAACCTGTCGGGGATACTGCGCCGCTGAAAGATCCGGCGCAAATCGAACAGGAAGTCGAAAATGCGGACGCTGCGATCGCGGCAATGTTGGCGGATACAAGCCCGACTGAACTGCAACAACCGGAACCGGCTGAAATACCTGAGGACAGCAGCGACAAGGTTGTTCCCTTGAAAACGTCGTTTGAGGAAGATGTCGCAGCAGAGCCTGAAGAAGGCGACGCAACCGCCGTGTTTTCTGAACTGGTGCCGCCAGAAGAACCTTCAAAAGAAAAAAGCAAAACCGGGATGTATCTGATTGGGGTGGCGGCTGTTGCACTGATCGCGGGTGCCGGTTTCTTTATGACAGGTGGTTCCGAGCCTGAAGAAATCGCCACGCCTGTTGAAAGCAATGTTGTTGCTGCCCCGGTTGTGGCAACGGCCGCTGTGGAAACCCCGGCTGCGCCCGCTGAAACTGCGCCAGCCGTCGCAGAAGACGTGGTGACGGATGAAGCGGAAACTCTGGCAGCCGCCCCGGCTGAACCTGCTGCAGATGTGAAGGTTCTCGCTGATCAAGTGGCATTTTCACATTGGGATGTTGACGTTCCCTTTGAAGTAAAATCCCGCCGCCTGTCCAATGGCAGTGTGTATATCGTGGAATCCGTTGATGCAAATGCGCCTTCCGGAATGATTGGGCCATGGATCCGGCGCGGTACGTCAATCTATTCCGTGAACAACCGGGCGGCCGGCGCGAATACATCGCTTGCCTCGCTGCTGTTAAGCGATCTGCAGATTGGCCAAGATGGTTATACGCGTGCAACGGCCCGCTACAAGCTGCCTGGCCAAACCCGTTTTGAAACCGGTCAGATCGCCTTACCGGTTGTAAAACAGGTGGGCCTGAAAACCGGCGCTGCATTTGCTGTGTCCGGAGCACAGAACTGGCAGGTCAGTGTGACCCGGACCAGTGGTATGCCGGGTGACGAACTGCGTGTCGGGGATGTTCTGATACGAGAAGAAAACACGGGTATGTTCCTGAACCAGCGCGGCGCGATGACGTCGTTGCTGCAAACACTTGCCGCGCAGGGAAATATCGCTGATGCGCGATTTACGGTGAACCGCAATGGGGCAGAAGTCTTTGCTCGAATGCCGTTGATGCAGGAATAGTCTGCAACCGTTTTCACCTGATTTTTCAAATACAAGACAGAAAGTGCCGACGCTATGTTTAACTATAAAAGCCCTTTGAGCCGCATCCTGGAAAAGCCTTCCGAAAAGGATGAAGAAACAAGCGCCGCACCGGACGCTGAAACACTTGCACGGGCGTTGTCAGAGCAAAGCCCGGAAGAGATTACAGATGAATTCTTTGAGGATTCTGAAGAACTTGCGGGTGAAGAAACAGCAACTGACCTGAACAGCGAAGAGACCCCAGAAGTTACAGAAAACGATGCGCAAGAACGCAGCGATTTTATGGTTTCGCAGTCCGCCTTTGATGAAGATCTGGTGGATGATGAAAACATCTTTGCTGAGGCCGCCGATCAAACAGAAGTTGTTGAAGCTGCGCAAGAGGCCCCGCAACAAACAGCCGAAGTTTTGTCTTTTGCAGCATCATCTGACGTGGGCGCAATTCAAGATGAAACACCTGCCGTCACAAATGATTTCGCAGATGTTCTTGTCGATGAAGCCCCAGAGGAACCTGTTGTGGCAGACGCAGAAGCTGCTGTTGAAATCGAAAGCGAACCTACGCCAGAACCCGCATCGAAGCCTGTTCAGCAGGTTGAAGAAATTACACCTGAGGTACAACAGGAAGCGTCGGCAGAAAATGTGGCTGCAGATCCTGCCCCTGCGGCACCTGCCCAGCGTCGTCGGGGACGGATTAAAACAACCTTCCTTGGTCTGGATCCGGTAGACAATCGCCTGAACGATCTGATCACTTCGGAACCTGTAAAAAAGACTGCGGTGACAACATCTTTCCCTGTGGGTTGGTTGGTGATCACCCGTGGTCCGGGGCGCGGCACAAGCCTGTCTCTGACCGAGGGATTACAACAGCTTGGGCGCAATGATGATCAGGCTTTGCAGCTTGATTTTGGTGACAACGGGATTTCCCGCAGCAACCATGCGGTGATCGCCTATGATGCAGAAGAACGTAAATGCTTTCTTGGTCATGGCGGCAAAGCAAACCTTGTGCGTCTGAATGGTAGCCCTGTTCTAAGCACCCTGCCCCTGACCAACGGCGATATGATCCGTATCAGTGAAACAACCATGCGTTATGTCAGTCTATGTGATGAAAACTTCGACTGGCGGGACGAAACGTGAGCAGTTCAGCCTTGCGATATGATATTGCGCTAGCTGCTGAAAAAGGGCGACGTGATTATCAGGAGGATGCAATCGCAGCACGGTTCTCTCGCAGCAAAGACATCGGATATGTCGTGGTTGCTGACGGAATGGGTGGCCATCAGGCGGGGGACGTTGCTTCGAAATTGGTGGCGTCATCTTGGTCTGCAGTCATAGACAACCGGATCTCGGATGAAGACACAACCGAAGGCCAGCTGGCAGATACACTTCCCCTTGCGGCGATGGAAGCCAATGAAGCAATCGCATCGCACGTCAGAACACGCACAATAAATTCAGGTATGGGGTCTACCCTGCTTGGTACAATCTTTTTTGAAAATCGGGTGTACTGGATTTCTATCGGGGATTCGCCGCTTTATCTGTTTCGTGACGGGGCGCTGATGCGGGTGAATGAAGATCATTCTATGGCGCCAAGCATTGATAAGCTGGTTGCACAGGGTGTGCTAAGCCATGATGAGGCCCGTGATCACCCGGACAGAAGTTGCCTAACATCTGCCCTGATGGGGGCTGAAATATCACGTGTGGATTGCCCCGAACATCCCCGGGAATTGCTGTCAGGTGATATCATGATTGTGGCAAGTGATGGGCTTCAGCATCTGGAAATCCATGAAATTGAAAACGTGCTTCGGGCCAATCAGGGCAATGGGTGTCAGGCGATGTTGGATCACCTGATGCAAGCCATTCGCGACGCAGATGTACCTGATCAGGACAATACGTCAGTTGCGATTGTGGCGCTGAAACCGCCCGCGAATACCCCCTTTCCACCACAGGTTTCGACCTCCTGAACAGAATGCATCTCATATGAAATATATTACGACCTGCTGCCTTTCTCTGTTGGCCCTTTCATCCGCAACATATGCCCAAGAAGCCTGTGAAACATATCAAATCCAACGCGGTGACAGCCTGCGTGGCATTGCATTTTCGGTTTATGGAACGCTGGATTATCGACAGATCTATGATGCAAACCGCGATGTTATTGGCAGCAATCCGAACATCATTCATGTGGGCGCAACGCTGAAACTGCCATGCCTTCCGGGTGACGAAGCTGATAAGATAACTGCCGCTGCGCAGACACAGGCAGAAGAGATGGTCGCTGAGGCGCAGGCACGGATTGCCGAAGCAGAAGCTGCGGCTGCTGAAATCGCATCGCAGGCCGCCGCAACCGCCGAGGCCGAACTGGCCGAAGCACGCGCCGCAAGAGAAGCCGCCGAAGCAGAGATACGCGCGGCACAGGAAGCCGCGGCAGAAGCAATTTCTAGGGCCGAAGCTGAAATCGCGCAGGCCCGTGCAGATGCATTTGCCGCCGTTGAAGCCGCGACATCTCTGGCAGCTCCGCAAACCGCGGAATCTGTCAGAGAGCGCCAGATCGTTCTGATCACCGGCAGCGACTATCCGCCATATACGGATGAAAGTCTGCCGGATCGCGGCCTTTATACCAAACTGGTGGAAACAGCGTTTCTGCGTGCTGACCCGCATCAAAGTTATAAGATCCAGTTCGTAAACGACTGGAATTCACATCTTGATTTGCTGATGCCAAGCCTTGCGTTTGACGCGACATTCCCTTGGGCCCGCCCGGATTGTGAAAATCCGGGTATGCTGGATGTGTCTGATCTGGATCGCTGCACGTCGTACAACTTTTCCTATCCGTTTTACGAAGTGGTCGACGGCTACTATTCGATGATCGGATCGGGGTTTGAAACGGCTCTCAGCTATGAAGCCTTTGCAGGCACTGTGATCTGCCGTCCGGAAGGCTACAGTCTCAGCAATATGGCCAAAGCCGGGCTGACTGAACCTTCGATCACTTTGGTACGTCCGGTGCTGGTTGCAGAATGCTTTGATGCGCTGCGCAACGGTGACGTGGATATCGTGGCACTTGATGTGCAGGTGGCATCCGATGCGATTGCTGACATCGATATGGAAATCACCATTGTTGAGAACCCCAATCTGCTTGAGATCAAATCTCTCAACATCATGACACATGTCGACAACCCCGAAGGTCAGGCGGTTCTGGATACGCTGAACCGCGGCCTGACGATTATGCAGAATTCCGGTGAATGGCACGAAATCGTGTCCACTGCACTGAAATATCAAATGGAGAACCAGTGACGTTTGTCACGCAGAAGAATAACACCTGGAGGAAGAATATGAAGAAGTTACAGTTTAGTAGCATCGTTAAGACCATGTTGATCACAACCGGTCTTTCTGCTGGTGCTGCCGGGGCGCAGGAAGCCTGTACCACCTATCGTGTGTCTGATGGTGATACGTTGGCGACTATTGCGCTGGCTGCATATGGTGTGTCTGATTACCAGAACATTTTCAATGCGAACCGCAGTGTTGTTTCTAACCCAAACCTGCTTGAATCAGGTCTGGTTCTACAACTGCCATGTCTTGATGGCAGCCTGCCAAACGGCCTGTCTGCCGAAGCCGTTATTCAACAGCAGGAACAATTCGCAGCGGCACGGCCGTCTAACAATGTCTATAAGCCGCCAATCAAACTGGTGACAGGCAACGACTGGCAGCCATTTGCGGATGAAAGCCTGCCTGGCGGCGGTATGATGGCCCGTCTGGCGTCCACTGCGTTGCAACGGGGTGGGAATGATCGTGAATTTTCTATCAGCTTTGTAGATGACTGGGGTTCGCATCTTGATGTGCTTTTGCCATTGGGCGCGTTTGACGTTTCCTTGGCTTGGACACTGCCTGATTGTACAGTTCGGCACGATCCAGAATCATCTTCCGGCAAGCGTTGTAATGAATTTCTGCGCACCGTTCCGGTTTATGAAACCATTACAGCGTATTTCATGCGTCCAGACAGTTCCTTTTTCGGGGCGCAGTCTTATGAAGACTTCCGGGGATCCACGTTCTGTCGTCCAAAAGGCTACTCCACAATCGATCTGGAAGTGAACGGCATGCTTCCCCCGGCGCTTGAGCTGATGGTTGCAGATAAGCCAACTGACTGCATCGAAGCTGTGATGCTCGGCACTGCTGATATTGCAGGCATGACACCTGACCTTTTTGAATCTGCCCGTGCAGAACTGGGGATCACCGGCGATGTTCAGGAAAACCCGAACGTGAACTATGTGACGTCCTATGGCTTCCTGATCAGCAAGGTAAACCCGTTTGGTCGTGAATATGTGGCACTTCTGAACCGTGGTCTGAATGACATGCGTCAGAGCGGCGAATGGTACGCGATTGTTTCGCAGTCTTTGCGTGATCACAATGAAATGCTGAACGCAGAATAATGACGAAGTGAACAAACAGGGGCCGGGGATGGTCCCTGTTTAGGAACCTTGCCATGTGGCGGGTCAGCAATGAAATTCAGTAAGCGGTTATTTCTGCATCACTTACGCAGCTGGGAGACGAACTCTTGATACAACAAAAATTTCGCACATTCTTAAAGACAGTCGTTGTCGGCACAACGCTTTGCAGCGGCGCAGCATATGCGCAGGATGCCTGTTCAAATTATACAGTGTCTGATGGTGATACGCTGGCGACGATCGCGCTGTCGGCATATGGCGTGTCAGACTATCAGAACATCTTTAACGCCAACCGCAGTGTTATCACCAATCCGAACCTGCTTGGTGCGGGGCTGGTTCTGCAGTTGCCCTGTGCGGATGGCAGTTTACCAAATGGATTATCTGCCGAAGCTGTTATTCAGCAGCAGGAACAATTTGCAGCGGCGCGCCCATCCAACAACGTGTATCAGCCACCAATTCGCATCGTGACGGTCAGCAACTGGGCGCCTTTTGCGTCTGATAAACTGGATGGCGGCGGGATGTTCCCGCGTCTGGCCACCACAGCGCTGCACCGTGGGGAAAATGACCGCGATTTTACCATCAGCTATGTGGATGATTGGGATTCTCATCTGGACGTTCTTCTGCCTCTCAGTGCCTTTGACGTGTCACTGGCATGGACCACGCCGGATTGTTCCAAGGATTACACACCGGGTGGAGATGCCGCAAAACGGTGCAGTTACTTAAGCACGGTTCCGGCATATGAAAAGATCACGGCCTTTTATTCGCTGGCTGACAGCAGCTATGCCCAGGCCACGTCGTATGAACAGTTCCGCGGATCGACGTTTTGCGTGGCGGAAGGCTTTCCAAGTGTTTTCCTTGAAGAAAATAACGTGATGCCGCCTGCGCTGGAACTTGTGATTATGGACCGGCCGGTTGATTGTATCGAAGCTGTCCTACTGGGCACGGTTGATATCGCCAGTGCCACACCAGGCCTGTTTGATGACGTGCGGACGCGCCTAGGGCTGGTTGGGGAAATCGTTGAAAATCCCTTCATCAACTACGCGACCACGCTGACATTCTTTGCAAGCCGGGCCAATCCGAAAGCACCCGAGATCATCGCGATGCTGAACCGAGGTCTGAATGAAATGCGCGAAAGTGGCGAATGGTACGCGATTGTTTCCCAGGCATTGCGCGACCATAATGCGATGCTAAGCGCCGAACAATAAATCACAAAGGGCCGGTTTTTCCGGCCCTTTTTATTACGTCTTGTCTGTCAGGGCCGTCAGCCCCTGTTTCAGCGCATCTGACATTCCCACATCTTCCATATGATTGCGCAGACGCTGATTATATCCTCCGGGTGTATCCAGTGCCTGTAGCGCGTCGCCTGTCGTTTGCCCCGACAGGTTTGATGAGATCAATAGTGACAGAAACCCCTCTGCGACCCCGGGACAGTGTTCCTGCAACCATGTTTCGGCGGTATTGACCAATTTCAGTGTTGGCGACAGCACCGCCTGCGCGGCAAGGCAAGCTTGCAATTGTTCAGGGTTTTCCAGTGGAAAGACCGTATTGTCTGGGGTGAATATGTTTTCAATCAGCGCGATATCCCCCAAGGCCAGAACGGGGGACCCCCCGGTTGCGATATTGGGAAATGGGATCATGATGCTGATGTTCTTCGCGGGGCCAACCAGCATGGCAATTTTTTCAAGATCAGCACCGGCCATCAGCGAGATCACCTGATGATCCGGGTGGAATTTTAGGTCAGATAGGATATCGCTCGCCTGTTCTGCGATCAGGCCCAGAAAGATCACGTCGCTTTGGTTCAGAACGGTTTGGTTATCAGCGATGCTTACGCAGTCGAACGTGGCACTTAATGCATGCGACTGCTGCGTACTGCGGCGCGATACAGTGATCTGATGTCCGTCATGCGCAATGCCGCGAACCACAGCGCTTGCAATGGTTCCGCAGCCAATAACCCCGATTTTCATCGCCTGTCCTTCTTTGGTGTCTATCCATAAAGTAAAACCGCCAAGAACAAGTGTTCCTGGCGGTTCAAATTGATTTTGGGATGTTGGCCCTATGTAGAAGGCTTCACTGCCTCATCTGGTGTGGTTTCATCCGCAGCGCTGTCTTCCGAAATGATTTCGGCATCATCCGTTGTATCATCAATCAAAGGCGTCACATCTTCTGTGGGCTCTGTTGTGATTTGTGGCTCAGTGATCAGGGGCAGCATGCTGGTGGCGGCAGCCAGAACCGGATCGTCCTCAGATGTCGTGTCTTTCCATGTCAGGGTATCAACCCCCTGACAACGTTTACACAATGGCGCCCAATCGTGATGGGCGGTGTTGCATTTGTCACAGACCCAGGCTGGGCCACGACGCGCGGTAACCGCACGGGCCAACCAGCCCTGAACGACCGCGTTATCCGCACCTTCACCACGTTCTATCGCTGCCATAATGGTCAGAGCGCGCGCTGTTGGTGAATGTTCTGTAATATCACCAAGGGCTTTGCGTGCGGATGGAAAATCTTCCGCAGCAATCAACAGTTCAGCCTGTAACATGCGACTTTCGTCATGTTCGGGCTGTGTTTTGATCAGGGCAGCAAAGCGTTTTACCCGCGCTTCAGGTGTTTCGTCGGGTTCAATGGCAGCAAAAGCGGCGGCCAAATCCGGATGTGGCATGGTTGCCCAGGCTTTGCGAATGGCTTTGGATGCCTTTCGTTTGCTGCCATTGGCCAGATGTGCACGGGATGCCATAATGGTTGCCGGGATCAGATCCGGTGACAGACGGTGCGCCTCAAGGGCTGCGGTATTTGTCTTTGCTGCATCGTTATCAGGGTTGCTTGCATCGGCAAGCGCTAGAACCGCATCCCGGCGGCGATGCATATCACGTGGAATTGAACCGTGACGCAGCTTGGCCGCAAGTGTTGTACGTGCCCCTGCCCAGTCTTCACCTTCAGCCTGCAGCCCCAGAAGAATATCCTGGGTTTCTTCGTGCTTAGGTTTCAGAAGGAACGCTTTTTCAGCCAGCTTCAGGGCCGTTTCCGTTTCGCCTGCTTCTAACTGCTGTTTCATCAGGCCGCGCACGCCAACAAAACGGGTTTTGTCATCGCTTAACAGCTGTTTATAGATGCCTTCAGCCTTTTTGCTGTCACCCATCAATTCTGCCGCCTGTGCGCTGATCAGATTGGTCAGTTGTGGCCGACGCAGATAACGTTCTGCTTTTGATGCTTTGGCCATAGCGCGGGCACCTTCACCAGATGCGAGGGCCAGCATCCCATCAGCAAGGGCTTCATACCCTTTGCGTTCACGGTTGCGATCAAACCAGCGCGAAATGGCGGTTTCATCGCCGCTGAGAAAGCGCAGAAAGGCGACCAGAAGCCCGGCCAGACGAATGACCAGCCAGACAGCAAAGAACAGCAGCACGACCACAACAACGGCCTGCAGCGGGTTGGGGGAAAATTCTTCGCCTGCGACCTGCAGGGTGAACCCCTGACCGGCATCCATCCAATAGTTCAGACCAAATGCCAGCAATGCAACCAGCGCAAAAAAGAAAACGATTTTTACCAGAGACCAGAGCATATGATGTCCTTATTCAGTCGCAAGCGCGCCAGAGCTGACGGCAGAATTCAGTTCGGAAAGCGCCTGGGTGACGTTTTCATAAGTGGTGGCTTGTGCAACCCAATCGGCCATCAGGGCCTGTCCGCTTTCTGGCAATCCCGCCAGTTCGGACAAGGTGTCACTGATGCGACCTTCCTGCAGTGCAAATTCAGCACGTGACAGCACGGCGTTTGCATCATTGCCTTCGCGTGGTGTCAAAGATCGCATGCCCAGCTGACGCCGCAGAAAACCTCCGAGGCGGGAAACAGAGCCATCTTCAACGTTTGTCTGTAGGCTGGCACCAAGTGCGTCACGGGCTGGATCTGTGAAATTGCCCTGCAATGTTGCAAGCGTCATAACGCCCGCCGCATTTTCAGACAGGGCAGTAGGGATATCAACCCCAAGCGCATTCAGCGTCGTGAGATGTTCGCTGAAACCAGCACCTTTGGTCAGAGCCTGCGAAACAGCGCTGATGGCACCATTTGCTTGGGCAACACGGGTGTTTGCCACGGCTTCCTGTGACCGGTTCTGTGCATCCGCAAGGATTGCTTCGATCTCGCTGCGCTGGGCTTCAAGTTGATCGCGTAGTTCCCCGACATCGCGATTATACGCGGCAACTGCATCATCTGATGCGCTGTCACCGGTGATCGGACGTTTCTCAAGGGTTTCGACGCGCTGATCTAGGGCGGTCAGCTGTTCTTGTACGTTGTTCAGGCTGTCCTGCAGCTGGTCCGTTACTTCTTTTACCCAGGCTTCAACTGGGGCAATGGCTGCATCAGGATCATTCACATTCAGGCCGTCAAGGCGACTGGTCAGGTCAGATATCTGTTCAGCCTGTGTATCAATACGTGCGGAAATCTCGGCATCCGTGCCTGCGCCCATGGGCCAGCCTTCTGGGATGACATAAGACACACCAAAACCAATCAATGCGGCAACGGCGCCGCCCAAGATTAAAGGTGTGGCAGACGTTGACTTTTCCGCCACGGGTGCGGGCGTTTCGGAGACCTCATCTGCGGCCGTGTCGTCATTCTGATTGTCTTCGGGGATGTCATCGTCTTGCGCGTCAGTAGCTTCTTCGGAAACCTCTTCCTCGCTTAGATCCGTTTCGTCCTGATCATCTGTGTCATCTGTCGGATCGGGCTCGGAAATCTCGGCATCTGATTCCAGATCCACATCCGCAACACCTTCGGTGTCAGCCACATCTTTTTCCACGTCAGAGGCATCCGCTTCCGTGATTTCAGTCGTTTTTTGATCTTTTGTCACTGGATGTCCTTTTTTCCGCTCAAACCTTGTACCAACCACTCATATTAAATCAGCAACCATCTTCTTCATATTGTCAGCATCTGGGCGCGCCGCAATGCCTATTTTTGTCGCTGCCCTGTTTGCAACCGTTTCTGCCGTCGCCGCGCTGATCGCCACGACATGTATGGGGGCCGTGATTTCAGGGTATGCTGAAAAGAATAGCCGTGCCGAGCGTGGTGAGAACAGGGGAACAATAACCGGTGCTTCCCCACTAAGTAGCTTTTGCACCTTTGGATCGGCAGGCAAGGCGGTTTGTTTATAGGTCACAATCCGTTGTAATCCGGGAATATCTGTAAGGGTATCGTTGGCCAGATGTTCACCGCTGAGATGAAGTAAATTTTTGTTTTTATGTGTTTTTACAATAAGATCGTGCAAATCATGGGCGTTTCCATCGGCAGAGACTGCGTCAAAACCAACGGTCCCCGCGGCCAGGGCTGTGCGTTTGCCTACACAATAAGCACGTCTGCCGGTGCCATGATAAATATCAGGCAATGTCATTACCGCATTTTCTGACGTCAGCACAAAGTCGCCATCATGCGGGGGGAAATCAGCGTTGATCCGCTCGATCTGCATCAGGGGGGCGATGATAAACTCAGCGTTATCCGCACAAAATCCGTTCGCAAAGCGTTCAGATTGGGTCTTCGCACGGGTCAGAAGAACGATGGAGCGGGATTGTGTGAACATGTTTCAGGTGTTACCTGCAGAGACCTGAACACGCAACAAATGATGGCCATGCAAAATACATTGACCTTTCTGGGCCTCGAAAGCAGCTGTGATGACACTGGCGCTGCGATCGTCCGTCATACGCCGGGTGAAATTCCCCAGGTGCTGTCCAATATTGTAGAAGGTCAGACGGCGCTACATGCAGACTTTGGTGGTGTCGTGCCTGAAATTGCGGCGCGTGCCCATGCAGAACGGCTGGATCATTGTGTAGAAGCCGCCCTGCGGGATGCAAATATCGCCCTGTCTGATCTGGATGGCATTGCGGTTACGGCCGGGCCGGGCTTGATTGGTGGGGTTCTGTCCGGGGTGATGTGTGCCAAAGGGTTAAGTGCCGGCAGTGGTCTGCCGTTGGTGGGGGTGAACCACCTGGCCGGGCATGCGCTATCCCCGGGTCTGAGCGACCCTATCAGCTTTCCGATGCTGATGCTTCTGGTGTCTGGCGGGCATTGCCAGTTTCTGATTGTGCGTGGCATTGATGAATTTCACCGTCTGGGCGGCACAATTGACGATGCCCCGGGCGAAGCTTTTGACAAAGTTGCACGCTTAACAGGTTTGCCACAACCCGGCGGTCCTGCTGTTGAAAAAGCGGCACAGAACGGCGATCCAAAACGGTTTGCACTGCCACGTCCTTTGCTGGATCGGCCGGGATGCGATATGTCGTTCTCTGGTCTGAAAACAGCTGTCTTGCGCGCACGTGATACGGTGATTTCGGCGGATAATACGTTGCGACGACAGGATGTGAATGACTTGTCTGCAGGTTTCCAGAATGCGGTTTGCGATGTTTTGGCGGAAAAAACCAGACGCGCGATTGCGATCTATCTGGAAGAAAACCCAACCGTTCCAACGTTGGCTGTTGCTGGTGGTGTCGCGGCAAATAAGGCCATTCGCGCCGCGTTAGAGACTGTTTCAGAAGAAAATGGTGTCAAATTTACGGCCCCTGCGATGCAATATTGTACTGATAATGCCGCGATGATTGCTTGGGCTGGATTGCTGCGGTTCCGAGACGGGGCACGGGATGATCTTGCCCTGTCCGCCCGCCCACGCTGGCCGCTTGATCGAATGCAGGCCTCTATGTTGGGATCTGGCAAAAAAGGGGCAAAGGCATGAGCATTTCAGTGATTGGGGCTGGGGCTTTTGGCACAGCACTTGCACAAAGCCACGCTGCAGATGGAGAAAAAACCATCATCTGGGCGCGTTCCCCAGAAACCGTGACTTTCATCAATCAACAGCGTGAAAACACGTCCCGTTTGCCTGGTATTCAGCTGTCAGAGAACCTGCAAGCGACTGAAGATCTGCAATTGGCTGCGTCCGCGGATCATATTCTTCTGTGTCTGCCAATGCAGAAACTTGGCACTTTCTTAACGAAAAATAAGACTCTATTTCAGGGGAAAACGTTGATTGGCTGTTGTAAAGGGGTAGAGCTGACAAGTCTATCTGGCACGTCAGATGTCATTCGGAACGCGGTGCCAAATGCGACGCCTGCAATTTTGACAGGCCCCGGTTTTGCCCGTGATATTGCCAATGGCCTGCCCACGGCCATGACTTTGGCCTGCGATCATCAAACCGCCCCTGCCCTGCAGGCCGCGCTGTCCACATCTGTCGTGCGCTTGTATCTAACGGACGACATGACCGGTGCAGAACTGGGGGGCGCCTTGAAAAACGTGGTCGCCATAGCCTGTGGTGCGGTGATGGGGGCGCAGCTTGGTGAAAGCGCACGCGCAGCTATCATGACGCGTGGTTTTGCGGAAATGCAGCGCCTGGCAGCGCATCTGGGGGCCCGTCCTGACACCCTGACCGGGCTGTCTGGTTTTGGTGATCTGACCCTGACCTGTACGTCGGATCAGTCGCGCAATTACAAATATGGGTTTGATCTGGGGGCTGGACAATCGCCTGATCCGAAAATCACCACCGAAGGTGTTGCCACCGCCCGTGCCGTGGCGCATCTTGCAGAAAAAGCCGGGCTTGAACTGCCGTTGACCCAAACGGTTGCGGCACTGACCCTTGGTGAAATAACCCTGAAAGAAGCCGTCGAGGGCCTGTTGTCACGCCCTCTGAGAAAGGAATAACATGCTTATAGCACTTGTAGGTCGGGACAAACCCGGCGCGTTGAACATTCGTCTGGAAAACCGCGAAGCCCATGTGAATCATATCAAATCCAGCGGTATTGTGGCGCAGGCCGGCCCGTTTCTGGATGAAAAGGGGGACATGTGCGGATCGCTTGTGATCCTTGATGTTGAAGACATGGCGCAGGCGCAGGACTGGGCCGACAATGACCCCTACGCAAAGGCAGGCCTGTTTGAAACTGTTTCGCTGACACAGTGGAACAAGGTGATCGGCTGATGGCGTATTGGCTGTTCAAATCTGAACCCAACGCCTGGAGCTGGGATAACCAGGTTGCAAAGGGGGATGCGGGGGAAGAATGGGACGGCGTTCGGAATTATCAGGCCCGCAATAATATGCGGGCCATGAAAATCGGGGACCGTGGATTTTTCTATCACTCGCTTAAGGAAAAATCTGTTGTGGGTGTGGTCGAGGTTGTCGAAGAAGCCCGCCAAGACAGCACCACGGATGATCCCCGTTGGGACTGTGTGGTGATCAAGGCGCTGCACCCGGTGAAAACCCCGGTTTCGTTGGACATGGTAAAAGCGGATCCGCGTTTATCTGAAATGGCGTTGGTGAAAACCAGCCGCCTGTCTGTCCAGCCCGTAGGAGATGTCGAATGGGGCATCATTTGCGAATTGGCAGGAATTGCGGCAGACTGATCCCCGAAAAAGGGAGGTCACGATGGAATTTCTGAATGTTCTGATCGCCGCGATTGCCGGTTTTGCGTTTGGCGCGGCTTGGTATATGGGCTTGGCACGCCCTTGGAAAGCCGCAACAGGCATGACGGATGAGGCGATGCGCAGCGCCGGGGCGGCACCTTACATCATTTCATTTATCGCGTTGTTGTTTGTGGCCGGGATGATGCGGCATATGTTTGTGCTGGCTGGAATTCACGAGGTTGGTAAAGGACTGGTCGCTGGTCTGGGCCTTGGGCTGTTTATTGCTGCGCCTTGGATCGCCACTAATTATGCCTACAGTATGCGGCCGCGCGTTCTGACGTTGATTGATTGTGGTTACGCGACAGGTGGTTGTGCCGTGATTGGGCTGGTTTTGACGATCTTCTGAAATAAAAGGAGGGCTCCGACCCCTCGGAACCCTCCACCACCCCGTGTGCTCCCTAGCACCACACACGTGTTCTGAAATCTGGGTCCCGTCCATCCTGGCCGGTAAAGATAGAAAACCAGATAACGGCTTTCATCGCAAGATTCATATCCGAATAAATCAGTTCAAATTCAATGTGTTTTGTGGAAACCAGCCATGCAAAAACAAAAAACCGCGCCTGTATTAGACGCGGTTTTTATCTGTGATCGTCAAAAACGATTAGCCGTAAACAGCTTCTTTTCCAAAGTGTTTTGTCAGCATGTAGTAAACCACTGCGCGGTATTTGTTGTGCTCGGAACGGCCATAAGTTTCGATGGTGGCGTTGATCGCATCCATCAGCTGTGGACCATCGGCAAGGCCAAGTTTTTTGATTAGGAAGTTATTTTTAACTGTGTCCAATTCAGCTTCTTGGCCCGCAGCAACGGTGGATGCATCAGCATTATAAATGGAAGGGCCGCAACCGATGGTCACTTTTGTCAGCAGATCCATATCTGGTGTCATGCCACATTTGTTTTTCAGGTCGTCAGCATATTTCGCGATCAGGTCGTCACGTTTGCCCATAATATTCTCCCAGCAAATTTACAAAAGGGGTATCCCCATGGCGAAACGGTACTTCGGAACGCAGGCAGGTCAAAGGAAAAGATTTGCGACCTTTTCCCCCTAAAAATTTTAGGCAAGGCAAAAGGTAGCGCAGCAAAGCATTTCATCGACCGAAATGCATTACGTTTGAGTACAGCTATACTGCGAATTTTACCAATTGTAGGAAACCGGCCATTCTATTTTTGCCGAGCTGAATTTTTCGGAGCAGATGAGTAACCTGTATCCTTTTTAATATAGCGTCTGCGGTATGGAAGGTGCCATGGATTTGCGACAATTTAAGCTTATCTAAAAACGATTTAGGACAGATCGTACAATTTGACAGTTTTCTCGACCGGGGTTCCGTCGGTCATTTTGCCGTCACGCTTTAAGTTTCCGCGAAAGCCGATGCTTTGATAATAAATCAACCCGCCTTCATTGTCTGATCTAATTTCCGCTTCGATCCAGTTCTTGCCCATGGCACGCGCCACCGGTTTTGTGGCCTCAAACAGTTTACTGCCAACCCCCAGACCGGTTTGCCCTGCGCGCACAAAAGTACCGATCTCAACCGTGTCATCTGGCAAATTCCCCCAAGGGCCAATCCACTGAAACCCCATCAATGTGCCATCGTCTTTTTCCGCGACCTGCCAGGCACAGCCATCCCCCATGATCCAATCCGTGAACTCCTGACGTGACAAAGGCAGGGTCAGGGCCGTGCTGCCACCAATAGCGATGATCTCATTCAGCAGATCACAGGCATTGCCTGTATCGGCGGGGCTTCCGGTGCGGATGATCAACTTGGTCATATGTGCTCCAGCAGTTCTTCGTGACGTTTTGTGAAAGCTTCGCGCACTTCAAGCGGCGGTCGCAACACCAAGGAAAGCCCTGAAATAGTCTCTGTTTTGATGCGGCCGAACAATTTGTTGGCTTCAGTCTCGGAAAACCCGGCCAGTTGCACGGCCTCCAGCCATGCGGATATTTTATCGGCTCGTTTGATCGCCTGTTTTACGGTTTTTGGGATCACAGAAGGCAAGCCAAATCGCAGGTGGATAGCTGCCGTCAGACGCGCGTCTAGATCGCCATATCCTTCGCCAACGGCAGATTTGACCGGCGAAATCATATCACCAATCACATATTCCGGCGCATCATGCAGCAACGCGGCGAGACGCCATTTGGTTGGCGCATTCGGGTTTTCGCGGTGATATATTTCTTCGACCAACAAAGAATGCTCTGCAACAGAATAGGCGAACTCACCGCGCGTCTGCCCATTCCAGCGCGCGACAAAGGCCAATCCATGTGCAATATCTTCAATTTCAATATCCATCGGCGTCGGATCCAGAAGATCCAGGCGACGGCCAGATAACATACGCTGCCAGGCGCGAGGGGCTTTTGACATATCAGGGCTTTCAAATGGTCTGTGATATCAGGCTAACGCGAATGTCATAGCCCGTCATTGGGAAAATTCGCCAATTTATGGTATATTAAGTTTACCCCGCCTGCGGGGAGATCCTGCAACCGGGGGCATCAGCAACCGAAAGGAAGGATCATGTTTAAACGTCTTATTACCGCCGCTCTTGTCTTTGGTGCAGCTGCACTTCCACCCCCTGCGCATGCACAATCCCGGATG
>NZ_JBMYXF010000047.1:0-23383 GCF_049608145.1 Halocynthiibacter sp. | reverse complement strand
AAGATGGGCACGATAGGCCCGGGTGCCGTGCAGATCTTCAATCATATGGCTTTCATCCACTTTCAGGTCCTCAATCGCTGAGGCACTGAAATCACCAGACAAGGCTGTTTCGGCTTCCGACCAACGGAAAACACCTTCCTCTGAGGCCCCGGTCACCGCCACCCGCACACCATCGGCGAAACGTGCAACAAACACACCAACCAAAGCAAAACGCGACGCAGGTTGCACGAATTTCTGATAATTGCAGACCTCGGGCACAGGCAGATGTATTTCCGTGATGATCTCAGCTTCCCCCAGCGCAGTTTCAAACAAGCCCTGGAAATAATCCTCTGCAGAAATTTCGCGACTGTCTGTCACCACAGTGCCGCCCAGCCCCAAAACCACCGCAGGATAATCTGCAGACGGGTCATTATTGGCAAGGCTCCCGCCAATGGTTCCCCGGTTTCGCACCGCAGGATCGCCAATCCGCCCGGCGATTTCGGACAGAACCGTAAAGTTACCATCTTCGGTTTCCATCGCCACATGCGCATGGGTCATCCCGGCACCAATGCGCCAGAAATCACCGTCCAATCCAATATGCTTCAGGCTTTCGATGCCTGACAGGCTCACCAGTTTTTCCGGCGCAGCAAGCCGCTGTTTCAGGGTTGGGATCAGGGTCTGCCCCCCCGCCAGCGCCATATTATCCCCATCCTTCAGTGCAGCGACAGCCTCTTGCACGGTGGAGGGTCTTTCTATGTCAAATTCATACATTTTTCATCCTCCTCAGGAACTCATCGCAGACCAGACCCGCGCAGGCGAGAGAGGCATATCTATATGCGTGATGTCATGACCGGCGCGTGACAACGCGTCAACCACCGCATTCACCACAGCAGGCGGCGAACCAATCGCCCCCGCCTCGCCACAGCCTTTCACGCCCAATGGATTATGCGTACAGGGCGTCTGACAACTGTGATCCACACTATAAAACGGCACATCATCCGCACGCGGCAGGGCATAATCCATATAGCTGCCCGACGTCAGCTGACCATCCGCATCATAGATCGCATGTTCCAACAACGCCTGACCAATGCCCTGACCAATGCCGCCATGCACCTGACCATCGACAATCATCGGATTAACGATATTACCGAAATCATCCGCGGCGGCAAAGCTTGCAATTTTCACCTTTCCTGTGTCCGGATCCACTTCCACCTCACAGGCATAGGCGCCTGATGGATAGGTAAAGTTGGATGGATCATAAAAAGCTGTTTCTTCCAGCCCAGGTTCGATCGTTTCCAGTGGATAGTTATGCGGCACATATGCAGCCAGGGTTACATCCCCCCAAAGCACCTTTTTATTTGTACCCTTCACAGTGAATTCACCATTCGAAAGCTCAACAGACCCCACATCCGCTTCCATCAGATGGGCGGCAATGGTTTTGGCTTTGGTCAAGATTTTCTCAGTCGCCCGCACAATCGCAGAGCCCCCAACAGCTAAGGACCGCGACCCATAAGTCCCCATCCCCATCGGCGTGTTGGCCGTATCCCCATGCACAATTTCAACCATCGACGGGTCAATACCGATCATATCGGCAACCACCTGTGCAAAGGATGTTTCATGCCCCTGCCCGTGGCTATGCGAACCTGTCATCACAACAAGCCCGCCCGTGGCATTCACCCGCACCGTGGCACTTTCAAACAGACCCGCCCGCGCGCCAAGCTGACCCACAAGATTAGACGGCGCAATACCACAGGCTTCGATGTAACAATTCACACCAAGCCCCCGCAAAAGCCCCTTCTCAGCACTTGCTTCGCGGCGTTTCTCAAAGCCAGCCACATCCGCGATTTCAAGCATCTTATCCATGGTCGCATGATAATCACCAGTGTCATATTCCACAGCCACCGGGGTGGCATAGGGGAATTCAGTGATGAAATTTTTGCGCCGTAACTCAATCGGATCCATGCCCAATTCGCGTGCGGCTTTGTCCACCACCCGTTCCAGCTGATATGTCGCCTCGGGCCGTCCAGCACCGCGATACGCATCCACGGGCACCGTATTGGTAAACACGGCCTTAACATTCACATAGATCAATGGCGTTTTATAATTCCCCGCCATCAAAGTGCCATGCAGCCAGGTCGGCACGCTTGGCGCAAACGTCGACAGATACGCCCCCATATTTGCATGAGTGTCTGTGCGCAGCGCCAGAAAATTGCCGCCCTCATCAAGGGCCAGTTCAATCTTTGTCACATGATCACGGCCATGGGCATCAGAAACGAACGCCTCGCTTCGGCTTGCGCTCCATTTCACCGGGCGATCAATGGCTTTGGCTGCAAAGGTACAAAAGGCTTCCTCGGCGTAATGGAAGATTTTCGTGCCAAAACCGCCCCCCACATCAGGCGCAACAACGCGCAACTTATGTTCCGGAATGCCCAGCACAAATGCGCCCATCAACAGACGGATCACATGTGGGTTCTGCGAGGTCGTGTAAAGCGTGTGATCGCCGGTGCCCGCATTATAATCGCCCACCGCAACGCGGGGTTCCATCGGGTTTGCAATCAGTCGGTTGTTTGTCAGTTCAAGCGTGGTGACGTGATGTGCGCCTTTGATCGCCGCATCCACCGCATCACGGTTTTCTTCAACAAATCCCCAATCATAGCAAAGGTTTGATGTCAGATCGTCATGTACCTTTGTCGATCCATCCGCAAGGGCAGCCTTCATATCAACGACTGCGGGCAATTCTTCCAGATCCAGCTCAATCGCTTCGGCCGCATCACGCGCCTGTTCCAGACTGTCCGCAACCACAGCCGCAATTGGATCCCCTACATGGCGCACTTTACCCTGGGCCAAAACTGGGTGGGCTGGTTCCTGCATGACTTCGCCAAACCGATCGGTGATCTGCCAGCCGCAAGGAATGCCCCCAACGCCTTCAAAGTCAGCCCCGGTAAAAATACGCACCACGCCATCCATTGCGCTGGCTGCTTTGGTATCAATTGAACTTATCCGCCCATGGGCGATTTCAGAGCGCAGGAAATACACATAGGCCTGACCGCGCAGGTTAATATCATCGGTATAATTGCCGGTCCCCTTGAGAAACCGGATATCTTCACGTCGTTTGTTTGCGGCCCCTATGCCACCTTCTATCGTACCATCTGCTGGCATCTTCATATCCTCCCTTTTGCGAAAGGGGCTCCTCCTCCCCTGTGCTTCGCATCAGTTAATCATTCGGCAGCAATCCCACTTACGTCCTGCCCCGAGGCCGCCAGTATCGCCTTGACGATATTGTGGTAACCGGTGCAACGGCAAAGATTGCCTTCCAGATATTCCCGCACTTCTTTTTCAGTCGGCTGAGGGTTTTCCGACAAAAGCGCCGCCGCTGACATCACCATACCCGGTGTGCAAAATCCGCACTGCAGCCCGTGATGGTCCTGAAACGCCTGCTGAATGGTGGAAAGTGACCCGTCAGCTTCGGCCATGCCTTCAATCGTTGTGACATCCGCATCTTCTGCTTCCTGCGCAAACATGGTGCAGGCTTTCACCGCGTTGCCGTTCACATGAACAACGCAGGCACCACACTGGCTGGTGTCACACCCCACATGGGTGCCGGTCAATTTTAATTCTTCGCGTAAAAATTGTGAAAGAAGGGTCCGCCCCTCTGCATCACCACTGACGGTTTTCCCATTCACCGTCATCTGAATTTTCGTCATGAAGTCCTCCCTTGGTACCAAATCTCCCTTGGTCGTGGCGTGAGTTAAGCACGCCAAAGAAGAGTTGAGAACCCCTTTTGATCAGATGGTCAGATACGGACAATCTGTCAGAGGAATGAAATCAGCCGCAGTTCAGAGCGGTCGTAATATCGTCGGGGTTGGTGTAATCCGCAATTTGGCGGCTGCGCAGTTGGTTGCCATCAAATGTCGTTGCCATGACAGATTGCCAAGTTGCATCAGCCGTGATCAGTTCCGGGCCACTGCCGCAATCACGCACACCGCTTTGAATGAAATCATCCCCAATACGGTGATTGGTCAGGCCAGAAAGGGTTGTAATCTCTACCAGACGATCCTGCTCCAACCGCCAAAGACGCAGCGTTTTGGCAAGATGTGGGCGGTCAATATAGGCAATTTCAACCCGGCCATCGCCATCGAGATCTGCAGCAGCAACAGGGGCAAGCCATCTGTTCTTACGGCCAATAAAAGGCGTGCGGGCCAACAGGCCATCTGTCGTGAAAGCCGCAAGAGAAGCGCCCTGCGTCACACTGGTGAGCACCACAACAACTTCTGGGGCTCCATCCGAATCGAGATCCCAAAGGCGTGGTTCAAGATCTTCAAAGACATGTTCCGGCGCGACAGAGAAACTGCGCCGCAGCCTCTGTCCATCTGTCGTCTCACTGTCGATGGCCAGAACCGCATATTCCGTTTCATCCCCAAGAACCCCATGCGCATAAACACGGGTTTCCCCAAGAAAATGGGCACCGGTAATCGGCTCATCCGCGGTGGCCACCTGTGGCATCAGCCACAGGCACAACGCCAGCAAAGCGCCGCGTATACCGTATCGCCTCTGGCGGGGCATCAGACGCGGCGCAATGGCAAACATTAGATTTGCTTTTCAGGCATTTTGACAATCAGGCCGTCCATAGCATCCGTCACCTTCATCTGACAGGTCAGACGCGATGTTGCCGCATCAGGTTCAAAGGCGAAATCAAGCATATCTTCTTCCATCGCATCTTTCGCCGGGATCTTTTCAACCCATGTTGGATCCACATACACATGGCAGGTAGAACAGGCACAGGCCCCACCGCAATCCGCTTCAATTCCGGGAATGTTATTATCGCGCGCGCCTTCCATAACGGTCAGACCGTTCGCAACATCCACAACATGTTCTGTGCCATTATGTTCGATATAGGTGATTTTCGCCATCGTGTGACCTGCCTTCTTGCATCAGTAGGATTCTGACACGAATCCATAGACGGCAATCGCCTGGCAATCCAGTCAGAAAATCATCCCTCTGTCAGAAGGCAAACTTATACCCAGCAGCTAAGCATGGCAACAAAAGGCGCAATCCCGCAACCTATGGCCCTGGCACTGGTCACCACCACACAACCGAACTAGACTGCGCAAAACAAACGAGATCAGGCATGTTCATCAGATTAGCTTCCTCCGCCCCGCTGTTCGCCAGGGCCTTCCTGCCCTGCCTTCTGCTTGCTGCATGTGTCAGCCCACAGGTCGTTGACCCTGACGCCCCCCAGACAGGTGTCCAGATCGGCTACACCCCAGATGCAGCCCCAACACAACGATCTGGCGAAAAAGAACCCGGATGCTGGGCGTTGGATTTTGAACCCGCGATCACAGAAACTGTATCACAGGATGTACTGGTCCAGGCTGAACAGAAAGACGCCGACGGCACCGTTACATCCCCTGCTGTCTGGCGCAATGAGACCACCACAAAGGTTCTGACCCCACGCAAAATACTGAACTTTGAAACCCCCTGTGCCAATCTTCTAACAGAAGAATTCCTGGCCTCCCTGCAGCGTGCTTTGCAAGCACGTGACCTGTATGAAGGTGCGATCACATCCACACTTGATTACCCGACACGAAATGCAATCCGCAGCTTTCAGAAACAATCCGGGCTGAATTCAGCGTTTTTGTCTCTCGAAAGCGCCCGCGCCCTGGGCCTGAGCGAAATACCCCGCCCCGAAGGCGCACAAGACCCCCTGCCCGAGTCAGAGATCAAAGATATGATCGATATCTGAAACGAAAAAGCCCACCTGAAACAGGTGGGCTTTTATATTTTTGTCCATTGAACCTCAGGCGGATCAGTTCAGCGGTAAAGCCACAAATCGTGGATCACCACCTCGGCGCACCAGCATCAGCAAAGACTTACGCCCGGCTTCTTTTGCGGCCTCGATACGCCCTTCAAAATCAGCGATACTGCGCACCTGCTGTTGACCGGCTTCCGTTATCACATCACCAATCTGCAGGCCTTTGGCAGCTGCTGGGCCTTCCGCATCCAGCCCCATCAGAACCAGTCCCTCTGCATTCGCAGGCAGGCCCAGCTGTTCACGCAGATCACCGCTAAGTGCAGACAGTGACATGCCCAGAATATCCGCCGTCTGTGGTTCTTCTGTTGCAGGTTTTTCCATGGGTTCGCTGCCCGCCTCTGCGGTTTCACGACGGCCCAAAGTCACCAGCAACGTCTGTGTGCCGCCATCCCGGAACACAAGCACACGCACGGCTTTGCCTACCTCAGCATTGCCCACTTCGCGCACAAGACCACGGGTATCTTCCACATCAACCCCATCAAATGACAGGATCACATCCCCCTGCTGAATACCCGCCTCTGCAGAAGGGCCTTCTGGCACATCAGTCACCAATGCACCTGCTGTGTTCTCCAGACCAAGGGCTTCAGCCACGTCTTCACCAACGTCCTGAATACGCACACCAAGCCAGCCACGACGGGTTTCGCCGAATTCACGCAGTTGATCCACAACCCGGGTCACGACATTAGAGGCCATGGAAAAGCCAATCCCAATTGATCCGCCATTCGGGGACAGGATGGCTGTGTTCACACCAATGACTTCGCCGTTCATATTAAACAGCGGCCCGCCAGAATTGCCCCGGTTAATCGCCGCATCGGTCTGAAGGTAATCGTCATAGGTACCGGAAAGTTCACGGTTGCGCGCAGATACAATCCCTGCTGACACAGAAAATCCCTGCCCCAATGGGTTGCCCATCGCCATCACCCAGTCACCGACACGCATAATATCACTGTCACCAAAGGGCACAAATGTCAGAACCTCTTCGGTTTCGACTTTCAGAACCGCGATATCCGTGTTTGGGTCTGTGCCCACCAGTGTCGCTGGCAGCTCTTTCCCCGAGAAAAATTCGATCAGAATTTCATCGGCACCTTCGATCACATGGTTGTTGGTGACGATAAAGCCGTCTTCCGAAATCACAAAACCAGAACCCAGTGCCTGGCTCCGGCGGGGGGCCTGCCCCTGACCGCCCTGGCTGTTGCGGTCGTTAAACTCGCGAAAGAAATCCTCAAACGGCGATCCTTCCGGCACCACAGGTGCGGGGCCACCACGGGCCGCAACGGTTGTCGATGTGGTGATGTTCACCACCGCGTCACTGACCTGATCCGCAAGATCGGCGAAACTGTCTGGCCGCGCGGTCGCAGTCATGGCCTGAGCCAGCAAAAGCGCACTGGCAAGGATCGTCAGCCAGAGGCCCTGCATAAGGGATTTATGTTGAGACTTGTGAACGGCAAGCGCAATTGCTCTGGGTTTCACTCCTGAACTCCTTTTATAGGCGCGGGCGGATCAGAATGACCAAGCCCTGCTGATCTCCCGGCATATCACGCCGGGGTTGCATCTATAGTTTGGTGTTCCGGGGAAAACTTCAACTGTTTTGGTGCAAAAACCACGCAGTTTTGAAGAAAACGTGCAGATCCCGCCGATGCAAATAAAAAGACCGGCAGAGATCTGCCGGTCTTCTTCACATTTCTGAGAGTATCAGGCTTTATTCAGCCGCAGCGACACCGTTGGCACTGCCCAGATAGTTAAAGAACTCGCTGTCAGGTGACAAAACCATCGTGGAATTGCTGCCTTTCAGGGCGTTGCGATAGGCTGTCAGAGACCGGTAGAATTCAAAGAATTCAGGGTCCGCACCATAAGCTTCGGCAAAGATCCCGTTCCGACGCGCATCC
Organism: Halocynthiibacter sp.; assembly: GCF_049608145.1. Taxonomy (NCBI): domain Bacteria; kingdom Pseudomonadati; phylum Pseudomonadota; class Alphaproteobacteria; order Rhodobacterales; family Paracoccaceae; genus Halocynthiibacter; species Halocynthiibacter sp. The sequence goes on along the minus strand of NZ_JBMYXF010000047.1, from coordinate 15,706 downwards.
GCTTCACCCTGAATGATTTCAGACTGACGGTTCGCATCAGAGACCAGCTCAACCACGGTCCGGTCGGCAAGCGCTGTAATCCGCTGGGCGGCTTCGCGGCCACGGGCACGTTCATCGGTTGCTTCACGCACACGTTCCGCACGCATACGATCAAAGGTCGCCTGCAGGTTTTCACGCGGAAGGTCAGTCCGTTTCAGACGGACATCGATCACTTCAATTCCAAGACCAAGGGCTTCGGCAATCGCCGCATTTCGGATGCGCAGCATCAGCGCCGCACGATCAGAACTTAGGATTTCGTTAGAACTGACAGAGCCCAAGATTTCACGAGTTTTGGATCGCAGGATTGAATCCAGACGACGTTCCGCAGCCGCTTCACCACCGGAACCAACCGCAAGGCGGAACTGGTTCACGTCGGCAATCCGGTAACGGGCAAACGCATCAACCACCAAACGACGGTCATCACGCGGTGTGACTTCCAGCGGGTCAACATCACGGGATAGAATGCGGTCATCATACCGCACGACTTCATCCACAAACGGCATTTTGAATGCCAGACCGGGTTCTTCTTTCACCGCAACAACGCGGCCAAAGCGCAGAACCAGAGCTTTTTCAACTTCGGTCACGATAAACACCGACGACAGGCCAACAAAGATGAGAGCTGCCAAAACAGGCAGGATCAGAGCAGATTTACGCATCAGTTGGATCCCCCAGTGGAATTGCGACGCAGTTCATTCAGCGGCAGATAAGGAACAACCCCCTGCCCAGCACCACCGGCGTCACTGTCGAGAATGATTTTATCAACATTGCCCAACACTTCTTCCATGGTTTCAAGATACAGACGACGACGGGTCACTTCCGGCGCTTTCTGATACTCGGTCAAAACCGCGGTAAAACGGCTGGCTTCACCTTCGGCTTCGTTCACAACGCGCGCACGATAGCCTTCGGCAATCTCAAGCACCTGCGCCGCTTCACCACGCGCCTGTGCAAGGGCAGCATTTGCATAAGCATCCGCTTCTTTTTGCAGACGGTCACGTTCCTGTTCCGCAGCCTGAACGTCACGGAAAGCATCAATCACGCTTTCTGGTGGATCAGCACGGTCAAAGTTAACCCGCACAATGTTCACGCCAGAATTATAGCTGTCCAATGTGGATTGGATCAGATCCTGAAGACGATCCGCAATAGACGCACGGTCACGGTTCAAAATCGGCGCCAGTTCAGATTGCGCAATAATTTCACGCATTGCGGATTCAGACACAGCCGCAATGGTCAGGCCAGGATCACGCAGGTTGAACAGGAACTGAGACGGATCATTAATGTTCCAGACCACCTGGAAATCAATATCCACGATGTTCTCATCACCGGTCAGCATTAGGCCCGCTTCGGATCCACGTCCGGCAACACCGATATCAACGGTTTGTTCACGGGTGACCGCGAATTTTTGATAGGTCACAACCGGCCATGGCGCAAAGTTCAGACCAGGTTCACCGGTGGATGAATATTCACCCAGGAACAGTTCAACGGATTTCTCTTCCGGCTTCACTGTATAGATGCTGGCAAAAGCCCAGAGACCAACAGCCGCAATCAAGCCCAGCGCAACAGCACCTTTGCCAATTTCTGGCGCAGGGTTTGAATCGCCAGAACGATTGCCACCGCCCCCGCCGCCGCCCATCAGAACGCGCAGCTGTTCGCGGCCTTTGTTCATCAGTTCATCAATTTCAGGAACCTGCGGGCCATCATTGCCCGGACGCTTACCGTTGTTCCGGTCGCCCTCATTTCCTTTGTTGCGGTCGTCGCCGTTGTTCCGGCCTCCGCCACCGCCGCCCCATGGGCCGCTGTTATTACCTGACATACGGGTTTATTCCCTCTTTGGTCATGTGCAAATTATCACATCCTAAGTGGACGTCTTTTGGACAAAATTCAAGCCGGGAGGAGGATCTCCGCCCGGCTTATGTTCAATTTCGCTGATTTCAGCGTATTTTATGCGCCACCAATCACATGAGATGGCGTTTTCATGGTCACCAATTCTTCTGCCATTGTCGGGTGAACGGCGCATGTGCGGTCAAAATCTTCTTTGGTCGCGCCCATCTTCACAGGAATACCCGCCAGCTGGATCAATTCACCCGCGCCATCCATCACCAGATGACAGCCCAAAACCGTGCGCTTGTGTTGATCGACCAGCAATTTCATGAATACCTTGTTTTCGCGCCCCGCAAAACCAGATTGCATGGCTTTGAACGCCGTTGTGTAAACCTCTACCGGGCCATGTTCCGCTGCATAATCAACCGCTTCTTCTTCGGTCAGGCCGGTTGTGCCAAATTCCGGCTGTGTAAACACAGCAGATGGCACCAGTTCGTGATCCACAGGCGTTGGGTTCGCTTTAAATACGGTTTCCACAAAGGCCATGCCTTCGCGGATCGCAACCGGTGTCAGATTGATACGATCGGTCACATCCCCCACGGCATAGATCGACGGAACAGAGGTTTGGGAATAAGCATCCACCAGAACTTCGCCCTTGCGGCCAAGGTTTACACCGGCCTCAGCAAGACCCATGCCCTTGGTCGCTGGAACACGGCCAGTGCCGTACATCACCGCATCAAAGACCTGCGTGCTGCCATCTTTCGCGGTCACTTCCAAACCTGCATCCGCTTTAACAATTTTGGCCACATCCGCGCCCAGCTGCAAATCAATGCCGCGGGCTTTCATCGCATCAGCAATATGGGTGGCAGAGCCTTTGTCAAAGCCGCGCAGGATCATTTCGCCGCGATAGAACTGCGTCACCTTCACGCCAAGGCCATGCATGATGCAGGCAAATTCAGACGCAATGAAACCACCCCCGACGATCAGAATACTGTCCGGCAGTTTTTCCTGCAAAAAGATCTCATTCGATGTGATTGTATGTTCAGCACCCTCAACATCCGGGGTGAAAGGTGTACCACCCGTCGCCACCAGAATGTGTTTCGCAGTGATGTCTTGGCCGGTGGACAAGGTCACAGTATGGGCATCTTTGATCGTCGCACGGGCATCAAAGGCTTCAACATTGTTGTTTTTCAGAATGTTGCGATAGATGCCTTCAAGGCGGTCCAGTTCAGCATGCATTTTCGGGCGGAAGACATCCCAGTCAAAATCACCAACCTGTGCATCCCAGCCATAGGCCTGTGCATCATGAACAAGATCTTTGTAACCAGAGGCAAAAACCATCAGTTTCTTCGGGACACAGCCCCGGATCACACAGGTGCCGCCCATACGATATTCTTCCGCAAGTGCCACTTTCGCACCCTCAGCAGAAGCAACACGCGCCGCGCGAACCCCACCAGAGCCCCCGCCAATCACAAAAAGATCATAGTCAAAACTCATGGGAGGTCCTTTTCGCATTTCTTGCGCTCTCGCGCCGTAACTGAACTCAGATATCAGAAAACAGGTTTTCGCTTTCTGCGTTTTCCCCGGTTTCTTCTGTTATGGTTCCAGTGTTTATGTCACGGATCTCAACTTTTCCATCCCCATGACCGATCACAACTGTGTCACATATATCAATGAACAGTCCATTTTCCACCACGCCGGGGATCTGGTTCAACACCAAAGACAGCTGACGGGCGTCGCCGATACGTTTCAGATGGAGATCAAGAATGTGGTTCCCTTCGTCCGTCACAAAAGGGGCATCGCCGTGCATACGTTGGACAACTTCGCGCCCAAGGACATCCAATCCAACAAGGGTTTCTTCGATCAAGGCGGCCGTTGTCAGCCCCCCAAACTGCAGAACTTCGACAGGTAAAGGAAATGCACCAAGGGTTTCCACAGCCTTTGCCGCATCCGCAATCACAATCATCTGGTCAGACGCAGTCGCAACAATCTTTTCCTGAAGATGCGCCCCGCCACCGCCTTTTATTAGATTTAGATTCGCGTCAAATTCATCTGCACCATCAATGGTCAGATCCAGCCAGCGCGCCTCATCTAGGGTAATCACAGAAATGCCTTCGGATCGGGCCAGTTCAGCTGTAGTAGAAGACGTCGGAACGCCCTGAATTTTCAGGCCTTCTTCGCGCACACGTTCCCCAAGGCGTTTGACCATCAGTGCCGCGGTCGATCCGGTGCCCAGGCCAATTTTCATTCCATCTTCAACATAATCTGCAGCGCGGCGTGCGGATGCATATTTCGCCTTGTCGATAGGTGACATTTCCCCGGTCATGTGACTCTCCTGTCAATATGCCTGTGTGTATACGAAATCGATGCGCACCAGGCGAGAGGGGAAATCACCTATCACCCGGGGAAATATCCCGGATGTTACTTTTCTGCAGACCCGGGCTATCCCCCCCCGAAACCGAGATCCCCAACCTCTGTTCATTCACCTGCACAGCCCAGCCGCCACATGCACCAATCAACACGGAATAAGCCAACATACGGATCACCGTTTCGCCCCAATTTTTGCGCCATGTCTTCAGGTGCATTCTGCCCCTCCGTGATTCCAATTTCTTCCTCACAGATTTTTCGAAAATGGTTAATAAATGGCTTTTGAAACCAAGATCCTTGGTGATTTTCAGGAAATTCCGTAATAATTCAGAAATCGGTCGCTTTTGTCGCGCCTTTTGCGTCCCCGGAATCTAAACCGGGTAAGCTCTATCAGGGGAGGCGCGCGTGTTTCTTTCAGTTTTCGACATGTTCAAAGTTGGCATTGGCCCATCTTCAAGCCACACAATGGGACCAATGGTTGCGGCCGCGATGTTCCTGGACAAGCTGCGCAGCAGCCCTTTTCACGTGGCTGGCCTGCGGGCCTCTCTGCACGGGTCCTTGGCGTTTACAGGCGTCGGACATGCAACGGATCGCGCCACCATTTTGGGCTTGGCTGGTTTTGTACCCGATGACTATGACAACGACAAAGCCGAAGCTGCACTTGCAAATATCCGTAAGACCAAAAAGATCGCGCCTGAAGGTCTGGGGTCGCTGCACTTCAACATCGAAAAAGACATGATCTTTGATTATGACACAGCCCTGCCCGGTCATGCCAATGCGATGCAGCTGATGGCAACCGATGATCAGGGCGATGTGATCCTGCGCGAAACCTACTATTCGATCGGTGGCGGATTTGTTCTGACTGCAGATGAACTCGACAATCCCGCAACAGATGCTGAACCTGCATCCAGCTTCCCCTACCCATTTGAATCGGCAAAGCAAATGCTTGAGATGGCCGTCAAAAGTGGCAAAAGCATCGCTGAGATGAAGCGCGCCAACGAACTGACCAAACGCAGTGTTTCTGAACTGGAACAGGGCATCGACCGACTGTGGAATGTCATGAACGACTGCATCAACCGGGGCTTGGTCACCGATGGCATCCTGCCTGGTGGGCTGAACGTGCGCCGGCGTGCTCATCGTATCCATGAAACCCTGCAGGCCGAACGTGGCATCAATATCGTGGCACCACACACCATCAACGACTGGATGAGTGTCTATGCCATGGCCGTGAACGAAGAAAACGCCGCCGGTGGTCAGGTGGTTACTGCCCCCACAAATGGGGCCGCAGGTGTTTTGCCCGCAACCATCCGCTATTGGCTGGATCACGTGCCTGGCGCTGCCCCTTCCAAAATCGGAGAGTTCCTTTTGACAGCGGCTGCCATTGGTGGGCTTGTGAAACATAACGCATCTATTTCCGGGGCCGAAGCCGGCTGCCAAGCAGAAGTCGGGTCCGCCAGTGCAATGGCCGCCGCCGGCCTTGCCGCGGTTATGGGCGGAACCCCACAGCAGGTTGAAAATGCAGCCGAAATCGCGCTGGAACATCACCTTGGCATGACCTGCGATCCAGTCAAAGGACTGGTCCAAGTGCCCTGTATTGAACGCAATGGTCTGGGGTGCATCAAAGCTGTGTCTGCGGCCTCTCTGGCCCTGCGCGGTGACGGCGAACATTTCGTCCCCCTTGACAGCGCGATTGAAACCATGCGCCAGACCGGCGAGGATATGCACAATAAGTACAAGGAAACCTCTTTGGGCGGCCTTGCTGTGAACATTCCTAATTGTTGATTACAAATCACAATTTCAAAACCCAGATATAAACGAATCATTCTGAAGTTAATGTTTCGTTTATATTGACCCAATTCCGAGACACATGTATCAATTTTCTACAGGCAAGTGTATGTGCATAAATAGTTTTTGGGTAGGCAGTCATGGTGATTGTAAATGGTACAGTCGATTTTTCGAAGTTGTTCGCGATTGATCCGCTTACGTCATCAAGCTTCACCGGAAGCGGCAACAACAACTTGGCGAATGTGACAGGAATGACCCTTGTCGGGACGGGATTTGATTTGAACGCCACCATGAACGACATTAATAATAACGGGGATCTGAATGCCAGCGACAAACTGAACACCACTTTACCTGGGGACAGTTCGGTCACGACACTCAACCGCGTCAATACCAGTGGTATCGCGTCTGCTGGTAATGGCTTTGGGGCTGGCGCCGATTTTGCTTTCTGGGAAGATTCCAGTGGTAATATGTATATTCTGTTTTCAGATAACTTTGATCTCACCAGGATTTCCAACACCGGCACGCTCACACTGACCGAAGCAGAAGCTGCTGGTACGATGGCAGTCTCAGATATCATTTGCTTTGCGGATGGCACGTTGATCGATACGCCATTGGGCGAACGATCCATCGAGACACTTAAAGCTGGTGACATGGTCAGCGTCCGAAACCAACCCGCGCAGAGAATTCAGTGGATCGGATGCAGCACTGTAAAACAGGCTACTCTGCGCAGAAATTCCAAATTACGCCCCATCGTGATTTCACAAGGTTCTTTGGGCAATGGTTTGCCATTGCGTGATCTGCGCCTGTCACGTCAACACCGTGTTGTTCTGGGGTCTGCAATCGCTCGGCGCATGTTCGGACAAGATCAAATATTTGTGCCTGCCCATCAGTTGACCTGTATTCCCGGTGTTTTTCAAGACGACCGCTGTGAAGTGGTCAGTTATTATCATATTTTGCTGAAAGAACATGAACTTTTGACCTCCGCTGGTTTGGCCTGTGAAAGCCTGTATCTGGGCGATCAAGCCCTGACGGCTCTATCCTCCGAGGCCCGGCAAGAAATCACAACCCTTTTCCCAAAGTTGCAGCGACACAGGCTTCATGAAATCGGAGCAACCAAAGTCAAAAAAATCCAAGTGCAGCAGTTTGTACATCGTTCTCTCGCCAATGACAAACCCATGTTCGACGCCTCTGTCATGTGAAATCCGGAAAGCGGTTGCACCTTTGTGCCGCGCTCCATAGCCTGGTCACATGAGCACCCAGACACATCAAGCCGACGTCCAATCTGACCGCCCCCTTCTTGGCATTCTGCTGATGCTGGGGTTTTGCATTTCCGCCCCCGCGGGCGATGCCTTTGCTAAGATCCTGGGCGACCGCCTGCCCCTTCTGGAACTGGTGGTGGTCCGATTTGCAGCCCAGGTTATCCTCTTGCTGCCTCTTGTCATGATCCGTCGCCTGCCCTGGCGCAGTTCCGGAAAAACCTTCTGGCTGATCGTTGCGCGAACCGTCCTACACATTCTTGGCATTGGTATGATGTTCTCTGCATTGCGGTATCTGCCCTTGGCCGATGCCATCGCCATTGCATTTGTCATGCCCTTTGTCATGTTGATCTTAGGCCGTTTTGTTTTAAATGAAACAGTAGGGCATCATCGTATCATCGCCTGCGCCGTTGGCTTTGTCGGCACGCTTTTGGTGGTTCAGCCCAACTTCGCGGCAGTGGGGGCACCGGCCTTTCTGCCGCTTGGCGTTGCCGTTGATTTTGCTCTGTTTATGTTGGTGACGCGTCAGATTGCCCGCAAAACCGATCCGGTCGCACTTCAGGCGGTTTCCGGAACGATAGCTCTGATCATTCTGTTGCCTTTGGTTTTACTAGGCGCAATTGCCCCCCCCGCCGGGGATTTCGGCGCAGCAATTGGTTTTATCATGCCAGAAAGTCCCGGCACCTGGGGCTATCTGTTTCTTATCGGAACTTTAGGCACGCTTGGGCATCTTCTAATGACTTGGAGCTTACGCTACGCGCCATCAGCAACGCTTGCCCCCATGCAATATCTAGAAATTCCTTTCGCCACTCTGATCGGCTGGCTGTTGTTCCGGGATCTGCCCAATGGTTTGGCGGCACTTGGGATTTTCATCACCATGGCCGCCGGGCTTTATATTATCTGGCGTGAGCAGGCCAGTGCCCGGAACCTTCAGGCAACGCCAGCAGAGACTTAATCACCACATCCAGGTGTTCCCGTGGCAGGATCGTCAACAATCCCGGTTGGTCACATGACACTGTAACCGAGACATCCCCGTCCCCTTCAGCAACTTCATTTGATGTTCCAATGCGATGCCCAGGTGCAAACTCCGCCCCGCCCATGGGCCAGCGCAGCCCAGTGCTGTTCACCACAACCGGCACCAAAGGCATCAAGGAATAGCGCGTTGCAGGGGGCAGGCTGATCTGGAATTCAGGCGGGGTCAGAAACAGCACATCTTCGCTGCCAATCAACACACAAATCCGGTCCGGAAACGCCAGCAGCCCATGCAACACCGCCAGTTCATGATCCAGCCGCCCGCCCGTAAATCCCATAGCCAGAATAAGTGGCGCCTGGATACGTGTCAGGCATTTCTCAAAATCCGTACTGTCCTGTTCAGACACCGGGTGCAAAACGCCGTCAGGCAACGCCTCCCGAACACACGCTGAAAGGGAATCAAGATCACCAATAACGGCCTTGGGTTGCTTGTTTTGCCCCAAAATATGGCGAACTCCGCCATCTGCAGCCACAATTTCTCCGGGAAATGATTCCAAATATTTCAGAGCCATCGCCCCAAGTTCAGCCCCCCCAACCAGCAAAACCGGGCTAACGTCATATACAACCGTAGATTTTTGCGATAATTTTAATTTCATAATGCTGTTTGACACATTTCAGCCTTGAAATAATACAGGAAAAAACGCGGTTATATGTAATTCTGTAACTTCTATGTGAATAAACAGAATCTGCCGAAATTAAAGCGAGCTGTATAAAGATGCGTGCGAATAAAATTCTGACAGTCTCCTACGGGACCTTTTCCTGTACTCTTGAAGGCTTTGACGATTCATTCGCAACCATGAAATTGATTACCGAATATTTTCGGGATCTCGCACATAAAGATCCCGAATTTGCCGGGGCGCAAATGGCGCCCGATGTGACAGCGCTTACCGAACTGGTTCGCGAACAGACACAGGAAAATGTCACTACTGATATCGCCACCGATCAGTCCATAACCATGCGTGCCGCCCCTGCCGAAGCAGAACCAAAAATTAACGCAGACGCAGACGCAGACGCAGACGCAGACGCAGACGCAGACGCAGACGCAGAATCATTACCCGCCGACTTGTCTGACAAGGATCCGATTACCGAAACGGACGGTATTTCCGATCTGTCTGCCGATAATCACCAAGCCGATGAAATCATTCAGGAAGCAATGGCCTCTGCCGCCCCTGAAAATATTTCCGAGCCATCCGAAACACCTATTTCTGAGGCTGAGGCTGAGGCTGAGGCTGAGGCTGAGGCTGAGGCTGAGGCTGAGGCTGAGGAGAACACTCTCCCCGAGATGGAAACAAGTGCCAATATCACATCCACTTCTGAAGATGACGATGACGAAGACGACAATGCATCCGTAACGGACCGTCTGCGCCGGATCCGCGAAGTTGTCACACGCAACCCTTACAATCTGCCCACGGGTGATGAACGTCAGCTCACGGAAGAAAACAGTGAATTCGCCGAAGATGAACACGTCCAGAATGATGAACCGGATCTGACCAGCCTTCTGACGCAAGTCAATGCCACGCCTGATGCACAGCCTACAGAACCGGGTGAAATTGAAGAGATTGGTGAAACGGCACCCCAGCCCCCGGAACCACAAGCTCCGGACACGATTGAAACGCCCAAGGCGGATTTCACATCTGCGGTCTTGCAAAACGTCGCGGATGCCGAAGCCCTGGTGGCGGATGAAGCCACACCATCCGAAGAGATCACCACAGCCGAAACACCCGCAGACACCCCAGTCACCACAGATCAGGAAACGGCGGACACTCTGAAATCTCTGGTCGCAGAAATCAACGCAGAACCTGAAATAGCCGACACGGATGACGCAGACAATCCGCCTCTGGACATATCTGAAACGGAACCTGACACCGTCGATGAACCACCGGCACAAGATGACATTGCGATCGCCGGGGCCGAAAGCGCCCCCTTATCTGAAGAACATATCGAAGAAGACACCGACGTATTCCTACTGGAAGACGCACTCTCTCTGTCAGAAACGGATCTGTCCGAAGAACAGGCGTCGGATCTGGTAGAAGCCCTTGAACAGGCCGCCTTACAGGATGAAGCCTCTCTCAGCTATACGCCGGACCAACCAGAAGAACAGCCGCGAGACGAAGATCTAGCACCCGAGGTCACAGATGCAGAATTTGAAGACCTCCCAACTGCGGAAGCTGATGTAGATACAGACACCCAGCGTCGGGATCGATCCGTCAGCCGCATCCTAGAGGAAACAAATTCACAACTCGATAATCCCGAAAGCCAGAACCGACGTTCGGCCATTTCCCATTTGCGCGCAGCAGTGGCAGCAACAGTTGCCGACCGTAAGATGCGCCGTGACCGCGATCAGGCAGAAGACATCGAAGCCTATCGGGCTGATCTTGCCTCGGCTGTGAAATCCGAAAGCCGCGCGCGCCGTGTGAAACCCTCTGAACAGGATGGCAATCGCGATCAAAACCGCCCGGCCCCGCTGGTGCTGGTGTCGGAACAGCGTGTAGATCCAGATGCAACGCCGCCCCAGCCTATTCATCGGCCCAGACCCCGGACAGTGATTCCGCGTCGTGTGCAAAGCCATTCGTCAGCGATCGCGCTTGATGGTTTGGAAAATATCGGCGCTGAAGTTGGGCAAAGCATCCTGCCATGGCAGAATTTCACAGAATTTGCCTCTGATAAGTCCGCCGAAACCCATGCGGACCTTCTAGAAGCGGCTGCAGCCTGGACGACCTGGGTTGAAGGCCATCAACAGTTCACCCGTCTGAAAATCATTCAGTTGGTTGCGGATTGTCCCGATTGCACAGATTTTGACCGTGAAACCGGGTTGCGCACCTTCGGCAGCCTGCTGCGCGACCATAGAATTCTAAAAGCCCAACGCGGCCAGTTCAGAATTCCACAGACTTCACGCTTTCATCCCTGATGCGACATTGCGAAACGTGATGCCCAAAAGAAAAGCGCCCCGAAGGGCGCTTTTTTGTCTCTGAAAAGAACGCTTTATTTTGCGTCGGACTGCTCAGGCACTTCCTGTGTGTCCTGATCCGGATCCGCTTTGCCAACCCCCATAAAGACAGGCTTAAACGGCACGGCCCAAAGCACCCCAAGAAGCACATAGACGACCAGCTCAATCAAGATCGGCAACCGGTCAAGCATCCCCATAATCGTCACCGCAGCCACCACATATAGCGGCATCCAGAAAAGAAGAAGGAACAGCGCCAGGCGTCTGCGGGTTTTATAGGTCAGTGACATTTTGCGTATCCTCAGTCAGCAAACGGATCAGTCACAAGAATGGTATCGTCACGTTCCGGCGATGTCGACAACATTGCAACCGGGCATTCGATCAGCTCTTCAACGCGCTTGATGTATTTAATCGCGTTGGCAGGCAGATCGTTCCAGCTGCGCGCACCTTCTGTGGTTTCAGACCAACCTGGCATTTCTTCATAGATCGGCGTGCAACGGGCCTGCTGATCAGATGCTGTCGGCAGATAATCCAGACGTTCACCATCCAATTCATAAGCCACACAGATTTTCAGCGTTTCAAAACCATCCAGAACATCCAGTTTTGTAAAGGAAATCCCAGTCACACCAGAGGTCGCACAGGTCTGGCGCACCAAAGCCGCATCAAACCAGCCACAACGGCGCTTGCGGCCTGTCACGGTGCCAAATTCATGACCACGGGTGCCCAGGCGCAGACCATCTTCGTCATCCAATTCCGTTGGGAACGGGCCTTCACCCACGCGTGTGGTATAAGCTTTGACGATGCCCAGCACATAATCAATCGCGCCAGGGCCCATGCCAACACCGGTTGCGGCCTGACCTGCAATCACGTTGGAAGACGTCACAAAAGGATAGGTGCCGAAATCAATATCCAACAGCGCGCCCTGTGCACCTTCAAACAGAATACGTTTGCCCGCTTTGCGTTTCTCATTGAGAACCTTCCAGACCGGGGCCGCGTAGGGCAGAATTTCTTTCGCAATTTCTTTCAGTTGCGCAACCAGCGCATCACGATCAATTGCTTCGATGCCCAAACCTTTGCGCAGCGGATCATGGTGCTGCAACGCGCGATCTACACGGGCTTCCAAGGTCGCCACATCCGCCAAATCAGCAACGCGCACAGACCGGCGGCCAACTTTGTCTTCATATGCCGGGCCAATACCGCGACCGGTGGTGCCAATTTTTGTACCCTTGCTGGCGGCTTCTTCACGCGCACGGTCCAACTCGCCATGAATTGGCAGGATCAGCGGTGTGTTTTCCGCAATCATCAGGGATGCCGGTGAAATCTCGACGCCCTGGGCACGGATTGATTCGATCTCTTTGATCAGGTGCCATGGGTCCAGCACCACGCCATTGCCAATCACAGACAGTTTTCCACCACGGACAACACCGGATGGCAAAGCGTTCAGCTTGTAAACTTTCCCGTCAATGACCAGTGTATGGCCTGCGTTATGACCGCCCTGAAAGCGTGCGATCACATCCGCGCGCTCTGAAAGCCAGTCAACGATCTTGCCTTTTCCTTCGTCACCCCATTGGGCGCCGACAACGACAACATTGGCCATGATATTTCCACCTGTTCTGCAGATATGTAAGTAAACCGAAGCCCCTATACAGGGTGAACATGGTCGCGGCTACTGTTAATGTGCCGCATCCGCCTTGCAGGACGCCAAAAATTCGCACATTCTTTATGCCAAATTATATATTTAAGGGGATAAGCGGATGAAGCATATTACAATTCGACGCGCCCGGGGCTTTTACGGCGCAATGCGAAAGCTTTCGATTCTCATTGATGGCGCGAAGGTTGCCAGCCTTGGTCAGGGCGAAGAGGTTCTTCTTGAAGTGGCCGATAACGCGGCATTCATCTGGGGGAAAATGGATTGGGGCGCGACAGAACACCAGCCTCTGCAAAATGTCGAACATGGACATTCAGTTACTTTCAAAGCCTATTTCACGCTTAATCCCCTGCGCAGTCTCGGAATTTCCGCCCTGCCCTTCCGAATAACCATACAGAAATAAAACCACCGAGCGCCCAAACCCGCCGTTCCACATGGGATCACAAATCCCCCGAGGGAAGGGGTTGCGGGATGCGGCGAGAGCGCATAGATAAACGCAACTCACATTCGCAAGGCCTGTTCTATGGAAAACATACTTCTTGTCATTCTTCTGATCGTCGCAATCTGCCTGATCGTTGTTGTACTGCTTCAGCGTTCTGAAGGTGGTGGCCTTGGGATGGGCAGCGGTGGTGGTGCCGGTGGTGGCGCTATGTCCAGCCGGGCAGCCGCAACAGCACTTGGCAAACTGACCTGGCTGTTTGGCATCGCTTTTTTCGCAGCCTCTATCGCATTGACCATTTTTGCAGCGAAAAATTCCAGCAGCGGTTCTGTGATCGATCAAATCGGCGGCACAGCCCCTGCAGCGGTTGAAATCCCTGATAACCCGCTTGGCGAAGGCTCTCTTCTGCCACCAACAACGGGTGATGCGGATCTGGTGCCAGGTTATGTTGCACCTGCTGAAGAAGCACCCGCAGCCAGCGAATAAGGTTCCGGGAAGGGCGCAAACCTTTCCCGCATGACATCTTTTCCCGGTGATGATTTTACCGGGAACACTCTAAACAAACACTATAAATTGATTCGGAGCCCTCGCGCCCCGCAGTATCTTGCGTCTTATCCGTAGCGAAGTTCAGATTTTCGCGGCGCTGGCCATTGCCAGATTGCCCCGAATCCGCTATAGGTCAAACCCCGTGATGCTACGGTCCAGACGGGCCCGGATCAGTTCATTTATCTCACGGGGAGCGCCAGCGCCAATGGCCAAATTTGTCTTTATCACAGGTGGAGTTGTTTCAAGTCTCGGCAAGGGTCTTGCATCTGCTGCTTTGGGTGCGCTGCTTCAGGCACGCGGTTATACGGTACGTCTGCGCAAGCTTGATCCCTATCTCAACGTAGATCCCGGGACCATGTCACCCTTTGAACATGGCGAAGTGTTTGTCACCGATGATGGTGCCGAAACGGATCTTGATTTGGGGCATTACGAACGCTTTACCGGTGTGGCTGCACGCAACACTGATTCCATTTCTTCCGGCCGCGTCTATTCCAACGTGCTGGCCAAGGAACGCCGTGGCGACTATCTGGGGAAAACCATTCAGGTTATTCCGCATGTCACCAATGAAATCAAAGACTTCATCGACATTGGCGAAGATGAAGTGGATTTCATGCTGTGCGAAATCGGTGGCACCGTGGGCGACATCGAAGGCCTGCCCTTCTTTGAAGCGATCCGCCAGTTTGCCAATGATAAACCGCGCGGCGATTGTATTTTCATGCACCTGACCCTGCTGCCTTACATTGCGGCATCCGGCGAGCTGAAGACAAAACCAACACAGCACTCCGTAAAAGAACTGCGCTCTATCGGGATTGCACCGGATGTTCTGGTGTGTCGTTCCGAAGGTCCGATCCCTGAAAAAGAACGCGAAAAGCTTGCGCTGTTCTGTAACGTGCGTCCTGATTCTGTGATTGCCGCGCAGGATCTGAAATCCATATACGAAGCGCCATTGGCTTATCACCGCGAAGGTCTGGATCGCGCGGTTCTGGCCGCCTTTGATATGGCGCATGCCCCTGCGCCCAAACTGGATCGTTGGAACGATGTGCATGAACGCATTGTAAACGCCGAAGGCCAGGTAAAGATCGCCATCGTCGGCAAATACACCCAGCTAGAAGATGCATATAAATCCATCGCCGAAGCTCTGACACATGGCGGTATGGCGAACCGGACCAAGGTGAAAATCGAATGGGTCGACGCAGAACTGTTTGATCAGGATGATGCTGCTCCCTTCCTGCAGGGGTTCCACGGCATTCTGGTGCCTGGCGGCTTTGGCGAACGCGGCACAGAAGGCAAAATCAAAGCTGCGCAATACGCACGCGAAAACAATGTGCCTTATCTGGGCATTTGCCTAGGGATGCAGATGGCCGTGATTGAAGCCGCACGCAATGTGGCCGGTCTGGCCGATGCAGGGTCTGAAGAATTTGATCATGAAGCCGGCGAAAAGCGTTTCGAACCTGTGGTTTACCACCTGAAGGAATGGATTCAGGGCAATACCAAAGTACAGCGTAAGGCCGATGATGAAAAAGGCGGAACCATGCGCCTGGGTGCCTATGATGCAAGCCTTGTTGAAGGATCCCGCGTGGCACA
Organism: Halocynthiibacter sp.; assembly: GCF_049608145.1. Classification (NCBI taxonomy): domain Bacteria; kingdom Pseudomonadati; phylum Pseudomonadota; class Alphaproteobacteria; order Rhodobacterales; family Paracoccaceae; genus Halocynthiibacter; species Halocynthiibacter sp. The sequence continues at coordinate 248 of NZ_JBMYXF010000047.1, read as the reverse complement.
GGCCTATGGCGGAACCGCAATTGAGGAACGCCATCGTCACCGCTATGAAGTGGATGTAAAATACCGCGAGCAGCTTGAAGCCTGTGGTTTGCAGTTCTCAGGCATGTCGCCAGATGGCCGCCTGCCCGAGATTGTTGAATGGAAGGATCACCCTTGGTTTATCGGCGTGCAGTTCCACCCGGAACTCAAGTCAAAGCCATTTGAACCCCATCCCCTGTTTGCCGATTTCGTGCGCGCCGCGATGGACA
>NZ_JBMYXF010000046.1:23241-23475 GCF_049608145.1 Halocynthiibacter sp. | reverse complement strand
CTGTCGGTCAAAGACGCGTTGATGATATCGAGATCGGGGGCTGTAGGCATAACAGTGTCTCCAAAATTTTTAACCAAAATAGACGGTACTAACTACAATCATAGCTGCTATCAAATTCATCGTCACCAAAATTATCTGGGGGATGATTTGGGGGATGCGCTTAAGCTTTCCATTATAAATCACAATGAAATCAATTCACTACATGATTATAGTGGCGGAGACGAAGGGATTCGA
>NZ_JBMYXF010000046.1:0-23231 GCF_049608145.1 Halocynthiibacter sp. | reverse complement strand
GGCTGAACGCTACCGAACACAAATGCATGAAAATGGTAGGTGGCGGAGACGAAGGGATTCGAACCCTCGAGACGATTCCTCGCCTACTCCCTTAGCAGGGGAGCGCCTTCGACCACTCGGCCACGTCTCCGCTGACCCGTTTAGCGGCAAGCCCGCGGGGCGACAAGTAGAAAATCATACCCAAATTAAGAATTTCAAACGCATGGGGCACGCCAAGGCAAAGTTAATCCGCGCTGAAGCGACATTTCAACAGGCGAGCGACTTGCGCACCATATCCCAGTAAACCTCTTCCACACGCTCCAACGACAGACGTCCACCTTCGCGATACCAAGTGTTCACACCGGTCAGCATGGCGATCACAGCCATGGCAGACAGATGCGCATCTTCTACCGCAAATGCACCAGAGGCTTTGCCGTCAGTCAGAATGTCTTCAAACACTTTTTCATAGGCTTTCCGGCGTTCTGTTATGGCGCTGTAGTTGTCCGAGGTGAGGTTCCGCAATTCCATATAGGCAATAAAAACGGCTTCTTGACGTTCCATATGGAAACGGATGTGAAATCGTACTAGAGCTTCCAGCCGGATCAACGGGGCACCATCAGGATCCGCATTTTCCCAAGCCTCAAGAAGCGCGACCATATGAGCATCCATCAGATCGAACAGCAACGCCTGCTTATCTTTGGTGTATAGATACAGCGCACCGGCCTGCACCCCGACTTCACCTGCGATCTGGCGCATGGAAACCGCTGCAAATCCGTGGCGCGCGAACAATCGCTCAGCCGCGTCGCGTACCCGGGGGCCCGTAATTTCGGAATGAGAACCTGTTTTTCTTGCCATAGATGCAGGTTATCTGAACACACGTTCATTTCAAGGGGGTAAACAGGGTCTGATTTCATGATCCTGCGTTCACCCCCTGTTAATCCCGGAACAGCCAGACTAAAATCATCTCATAACGAAACGGAGCAGCCCTTTGCGAATCTTTCTTTTCTCCGGCTTGATCGGGCTGACACTTTTGGCCTGCGCGCCCCCTGCACATATTCGCACAGTAGAACAGACCGTTGCCAGCCGTGGGGACTGGCCGGAAATTTTGCCGTTGCAAGACCTTCTGAATGCTAAAGGTACGGCAGCCAGCACGCGAATAAGTGCTGAAGAACAAGGCGCACATCTGGCATCCCGTGTGAACAGCCTGAAAAACCGAGCCCGCCAACTGCAACGGCCCGTGATTGATCAGACCCGACGCGCCCGCCTGCTGGCCGCACTTTCCCGTGAGAACAGCTGAATTTTCCGCTGATCCCTTGCTTGTCTGCATTGCACCTGGGGCACATTCGCGCTAACCAGGCTGCAACAAATGGACTTTCTGACAGAACGGAGCCCCCCTATGACCGCACCTCTTCGACTTGGCATTGCAGGACTTGGCACCGTGGGTGTTGGAGTTGTGAAAATCATCCGCCAGAAAGCCAATCTTCTATCTTTGCGCACAGGCCGCCCTGTCGTCATCACCGCTGTATCAGCGCGCTCAAAAGATAAAGATCGCGGCGTGAACCTGTCTGAATACGCTTGGGAAGATGATCCCGTAAAACTGGCAACCCGTGATGATGTTGATGTCTTCGTTGAACTGATGGGGGGATCTGACGGCCCGGCTAAGGCCGCGACCGAAGCCGCTATCGCTGCGGGCAAAGATGTTGTCACCGCGAACAAAGCCATGCTGGCCGAGCACGGTCAAAATCTGGCCGAAGCGGCCGAAGCGGCAGGCAAAGTCATTCGCTTCGAGGCGGCCGTTGCTGGTGGTATCCCGGTCGTAAAATCCCTGACAGAAGGTCTGGCCGGAAATGACATGACCCGCGTAATGGGTGTCATGAACGGCACCTGCAACTACATCCTGACCCGGATGGAAAACGCAGGCCTGCCCTATGATGAGGTCTTTGCAGAGGCGGATGCTCTCGGCTATCTAGAAGCAGATCCGAACCTAGATGTGGGTGGCATTGATGCCGGGCACAAACTGTCTCTGCTGGCTTCTATCGCCTATGGCACCAAGGTTGCTTTTGACGCGGTTGAACTAGAAGGCATCGGACGGATCACCATTGAAGACATCCATCAGGCCGCCGATATGGGTTACCGCATCAAGCTGCTTGGTGTGGCACAGATGACAGGCCGCGGTCTGGAACAACGTATGACCCCGTGCTTGGTACCCGCAAATAGCCCGTTGGGTCAGCTGGAAGGTGGCACCAATATGGTTGTTCTGGAAGGCGACAATGTCGGTCAGATCGTTCTGCGCGGTGCCGGTGCCGGCGAAGGCCCTACCGCAAGCGCTGTGATGTCTGATGTTATCGAAATTGCACGCGGCACCCGCCTGACCACCTTTGGGCAGCCAGCATCTACCCTAGAAGACGCGCGCCCGGCAAAATCTGCGACCCCTGCACCGTACTATCTGCGCATGGAACTGTCCGACAAACCTGGGGCACTTGCAAAAGTTGCATCTGTTCTGGGCGAAGCAGGTGTTTCCATCGACCGTATGCGTCAATACAGCCACGAGGCCGAAACAGCCCCCGTACTGATCGTGACGCATAAATGCACACGTCAATCCCTAGACGAAGCTTTGCTGGGTCTAGGCAGCACAGGCGTGGTTGCCACAGATCCCGTCGCGATTCGCATCGAATCCGTTTAAGGTCAAATTATCCGATATATATTGAAACTTTCGCCTGGGCTTCCGGGCGAAAGTCAGAAGCGACTAATTTACTGCATCTTTTTCACCACAATGTGAAAAAATGTCCGTTTGACCAATTGAAAATAAAATTTTGGAATTTCCCATATTTCAATGGGAAATGACCATTCACCACCGCCAATATGAAGCATTAATTAAATTAAATACCCTATGGGTGATTTAATTTAACCATATTGCACGCCTGGCTTGAATTTATTTCAAATTCTCAATACTGCCCAAAAAGACATCTATTTCTCTGATCAGATCCCGCGCTAATTGCACCTGCCCAATCGTTTTATTTGGATTGTTCTTGTGTGGGCTCCCTCAGAACCGAATAAAACCAGGGAGGCAGTCAAATGCCTTTGTCCACAAGCGACGTAATTTTTCTAGGCAATTTCGCCGATGCGGATACAGATGAAACCACAGTTTCTATCGAAAACACTGCGCCTTATCTGGGCGTGCATGGATCTGCCGCTGACCCTCTGAAAAATCATCTTCTTTCTGTGACTTATGATGATGTAAATTCCGACAACAACATTCGGACAAACAATTTCTCACCCAATGAAACCATCAGCTATGATCTGGACGACGGCAATGGCGTGATTACCAGCGAAGTCGATTCCCTGATCGTTGCTAATCTTACGGTAACTTATATGGACGGCAGCACCGCGTCCTTCACCAATACAGTGCTATATCAGGATACGAGTGGAAACCTATTCCTGACCAATTCGAATTTCGCAGGCACAAATATCAACGGAACCCCGCCGCAACACCTTCGATCTATTGATGTCACCTCGATCATCAACAGTGCATATAGCGGGTTGTTTCAAAACGCTCTGCAACCCATTGTTTGCTTTGCCCGTTCAACCCGCATTCTGACACAAAGGGGTGAATGCTTGATCGAAGATCTGAAAACCGGTGACCTAGTATATACACGGGACAATGGTTTACAGCCCATCAGGTGGATCGGGTCCAGCACCCGGCTGGCCGCGGGACCGCTTGCACCGGTTCTTATTCGTAAAGGCGCATTGGGCAACAACAGAGATCTGCGCGTCAGCCAACAACATCGCATGCTGGTCACCGGATGGCGGGCTGAGCTATTCTTTGGTGAAACCGAAGTTCTTGTACCAGCAAAATCGCTATTGAATGATAAGACTATCACGCTTGATACCGAGGGATCGGTCGAATATTTCCACATGATGTTTGACACCCATGAGATCGTATTTGCCGAAGGTGCGCCGGCTGAAAGTTTCCACCCCGGGGAAGAAGCCTGGAGCAGCCTTGACGAAATTGCGCGTTCCGAAATTCTTGAGATATTCCCCGAATTGGCACGCGATCGGGCAAACACATACGGCCCCACTGTACGCCGCTGTCTGACCGGGCGGGAGGCCCGGACAGTGTTGCGGTAACCTACCGTCTTCACCAAGATCGCATACGATATGGCCCTATGGGGCTTTAAAAAATTCAAACTTCCGCTTACCATTCGTTTAAAATCTATAAAGAAAGTCACTCATGGATTGGTTCGCGGCTGTTGATATCTATTGTGAACGCACAGCACCAGGATTCTGGAACGAACCTCTGAATGCGATCTCTAATCTGTCCTTTATCCTAGCTGCAATTTGGGCTGGCAATGAAAGCCGTAAACGCCCCGGTCAGCCCCTTGTTATCTATATGCTAATTGCGCTGTGCTTTCTGATTGGCATTGGATCTTTTCTGTTCCACACATTTGCGAATACTTGGTCTGAACTGGCCGATGTGATCCCGATCTGGGCATTTGTGGCCATCTATATCCTGGCCTCTGTACGGTTAATCGGTGGGGTGTCGCCCGGCCGGATACTGAGGGTGTCTTTGATGGTGATTGCTGGAATCATCATTACTTTTATGGCCACGTCAGGAAACGACACATCACAGAGTAACCCAGAAACACCCATTTCAATGCTGAATGGATCTGGGCAGTATCTGCCTGCTGTCTGTGCGATGCTGATCTTATCCACCCTGACATGGAAGCGCAGACATCCCCTTGCCCCTTGGTTCATCACCGCGACAATTATGTTTATGATTTCGCTGACATTCCGCACCCTAGACATGCATCTTTGCGCCGCCTGGCCCTTTGGCACGCATCAGATGTGGCATCTGCTGAACGGTCTGATGTTGGGGGTGTTGCTGCAGGCCCTTATTCGCAACACTGCCAGGCCAGATCAACCAATACAGCTTGCTCCTGGCGCCATGTCAGACTAAACCCTGCGCAACTTTGTTTTATCCGGGAACACCGAAATGCCCACCACAACCGACTTTAACGACCGTATGCTGTCTCTGGGCCTTGCCCGTGTTTCCGAGGCAGCCGCCCTTGCATCCGCCCGCCTTGTTGGTCGTGGCGACGAAAAGGCCGCTGATCAGGCTGCTGTAAATGCAATGCGTGAACAGCTGAATCTGCTGGATATTGCTGGTGTGGTTGTGATCGGCGAAGGCGAACGTGACGAAGCGCCTATGCTGTATATCGGTGAAGAAGTTGGCACAGGCACGGGTCCTGGCGTTGATATCGCGCTTGACCCGCTGGAAGGCACGACGCTGACCGCGAAAGACATGCCAAATGCACTGACAGTGATCGCAATGGGCCCACGTGGTTCCATGCTGCACGCCCCGGACGTATACATGGACAAGTTGGCGGTTGGCCCAGGCTTCCCCGAAGGTGTTGTGACTTTGGACATGACCCCAAAGGAACGTGTTGAAGCGCTTGCAAAAGCCAAAGGTTGCGCCTGTGAAGACATCACAGTGTGTGTTCTTGAACGCCCTCGCCACGAAGACGTTATTGCGGGCATCCGTGAAACCGGTGCTGCGATCCGTTTGATTTCTGATGGGGATGTAGCAGGCGTTATGCACTGTGCAGAAGCTGAAACAACCGGCATCGATATGTATATGGGCACCGGCGGCGCACCAGAAGGTGTTCTGGCTGCGGCGGCTCTGAAATGCATGGGCGGTCAAATGTATGGCCGTCTGCTGTTCCGCAACGATGATGAACGTGGTCGCGCATCTAAAGCTGGCATCACTGATTTCGACAAAATCTACACACGCGACGAAATGGTCACCGAAGATGTTTTGTTCGCCGCAACCGGCGTGACAGACGGGTCCATCCTGTCTGGTGTGAAACGCGAACCCGGCTGGATGACCACTGAAACTGTTCTGATGCGTTCGCGCACTGGTTCTGTGCGTCGCATGGAATACCGCACCCCTGTGGATGCTATATAATCAACGTGTCTGAGGCCCCAGCATTTCTGAATGTTGAAGCGTCGCTTACCGGGCGGCGTTGGCTGGGGCCTGACATCGAGACCGAGCGCCAAGCAGAAACCATGGCGCAACAAACCGGTCTCGCTCCGGCATTATGCAGAACACTCGCGCGCCTTGGTGTCACTGCGATGGATGCACCTTCCTATCTGGAACCTTCGCTACGGGATCTGCTGCCCGATCCGCGTTCCCTGCGTGATATGGAAACCGCAGCCGCGCGTTTCCTACAGGCCGCACAATCTGGCCAACGTATTGCTGTTTTCGCAGATTATGATGTGGATGGTGGTACATCCGGGGCGCTTTTGATCCATTGGCTGCGTGAACTGGGTTATCCCGTCGATCAACGTGCCACACTTTATGTGCCTGACCGGATTGACGAAGGCTATGGCCCCAACGCCCCCGCAATTGCGGAACTTGCAACGAACCATGATCTGATCGTTTGTGTCGATTGCGGCACGCTTTCACACGAAGCGCTGGCAGCCGCTGGAGACACCGATGTCGTGGTTCTTGATCACCACTTGGGCGGCGAAACCCTGCCTGACGTGCATGCGGTGGTAAATCCGAACCGTCAGGACGAAAGTGGCGATCTGGCCCATCTTTGTGCGGCAGCCGTCGTTTTTCTGATGTTGGTCGAGGCCGGCCGCCAGATGCGCGAAGCAGGCAATGCCGGGCCAAACCTGCTGAATCTTCTGGATTTTGTTGCCCTCGCCACCGTTGCAGATGTTGCTCCGCTGATCGGCGTGAACCGCGCCTTTGTGCGACAGGGGCTGAAAGTGCTGGCGCAACGCCGCCACGCCGGGCTTGTGGCTTTGGCTGACAGTGCCGGCATGGATGGCCCGCCGACGTCTTATCATCTTGGGTTCCTTCTTGGGCCGCGCATCAATGCCGGCGGCCGGATCGGCAAGGCCGATCTTGGTGCACGCCTGCTGGCAACAGTGGATCCCCAGGAGGCCAGCGCTATGGCTGCGCAATTGGAAATTCTGAACCGCGAACGCCGTGAAATCGAAAACCTGACTCGCGAAGTTGCAATGGATCAGGCTCAGACACGTTTGGACGCGCATACGCCCGAAAACAACCAGCCTGCGGCTCTCGCATGGGCCGCTGACGACGGCTGGCATCCTGGTGTTGTTGGCATCGTTGCATCCCGTATGAAAGAAGCCACCAATCTGCCCGCCATCGTCATCGGCTTTGATGGCGAAGCTGGCAAAGGATCGGGTCGATCCGTGTCTGGTGTGGATTTGGGGCATGCCATTCAGAAACTGGTGGCGGAAGGTCTTCTGGAAAAAGGCGGTGGACATAAGATGGCGGCTGGCCTGTCGCTGACCCGGGCCCAACTGGAACCGGCCATGATCCGTCTTGAGGAACTTTTAGCGAAACAGGGTGCAGGTCTTGGTGGTCCTGCTGCACTGAAGCTTGATGCTATGCTAATGCCTAGCGCAGCACAGACAGATCTGGTTGCCAAAATCGAATCCGCGGGCCCCTTTGGCGCAGGAGCGCCCGGTCCCCGTTTCGCCTTTGCCAGCCAGAAAATCTTCTTTGCCAAACGTGTTGGGGAATCACACCTAAAAATTAGTTTCGGTGACGGTATGGGGCCGCGCATTGATGCGATTTGTTTTGGTGCTTTTGATGGCGCGATCGGCCCAGCCCTACAGAATCACAATGGCGCATTGTTCCATCTGGCCGGACGCCTGGAAATTAACCGCTGGCAAGGACGTGAAAGCGTGCAATTGCGCCTTGAAGATGTGGCCGAGGCCTGAAAACCACCTGTGCACCTCCGAAAACGCGTGATTTTTTAACTTTTTCACTTGCCGGGTCACGGACAACGCGCTAAATACCCGCTCACCGAACGGTGCTCCCTTCGTCTATCGGTTAGGACGTCAGGTTTTCAACCTGAAAAGAGGGGTTCGATTCCCCTAGGGAGTACCACGGTTTTTCTCTTCGAAATTACTGATTTGCTCAAACTGCGCGCGTTCTGCATGTTCAAGTTCATACCAGACAAGCTTGCAACACGCCAAAACCCCTAAAAACAGCCCGTTATTGCTGTTCTCACCGGTGGTGTCAGGATATTAAGACTTGGACCGCGTCGTTTCAGTCAGTATCAGTGCACGAAAGACGATACCGAAAAAGGAATCTGGACTATGCCGCAATATCGTTCGCGCAGATCTACTCATGGCCGCAACATGGCCGGTGCACGCAGTCTCTGGAGAGCAACTGGCGTTGGTGAAGGTGATTTCGGCAAGCCGATCATTGCTGTCGTGAATTCATTCACGCAGTTCGTGCCAGGCCACGTTCACCTGAAAGACCTTGGTCAGTTGGTTGCCCGTGAGATCGAAGATGCTGGCGGTATCGCGAAGGAATTCAACACTATTGCGGTGGATGACGGCATTGCGATGGGGCACGACGGCATGTTGTATTCTCTGCCCTCCCGCGAACTGATTGCAGATTCAGTTGAATATATGGTCAATGCTCATTGTGCGGATGCCATGGTCTGTATTTCCAACTGCGATAAGATCACCCCAGGTATGTTGATGGCCGCCATGCGCCTGAACATCCCGGTAATCTTCGTATCCGGTGGCCCGATGGAAGCTGGCAAGATCGACATCGCAGATCTTGATATGAACAAAGTTGACCTTGTTGACGCAATGGTTGCTGCGGCCGACGACAAATTCACCGATGAACAGGTGAAGCATATCGAAGAAAACGCCTGCCCCACCTGCGGATCCTGTTCCGGTATGTTTACCGCGAACTCTATGAACTGCCTTGCCGAAGCTCTGGGCCTTGCCTTACCGGGCAACGGATCAACCCTTGCCACACACTCAGATCGCAAACAGCTGTTCCTGAAGGCCGGCCGTCAGATCGTTGACATCACGAAGCGTCATTATGAAGGCAATGAAGCTGGGCTTTTGCCGCGTGAAATCGCAAGCTTTGACGCTTTTGAAAATGCTATGTGTCTGGACATCGCCATGGGCGGCTCCACCAATACGGTCCTACACCTTCTGGCGATTGCTCAGGAAGGTGAAGTCGATTTCACCATGAACGACATGGATCGCCTGAGCCGCAAAGTGCCCTGCCTGTGTAAGGTCGCGCCAAACACCCACAACGTTCATATGGAAGACATCCACCGTGCAGGTGGCATCTTCTCTATCCTAGGTGAATTGCATCGTGCCGGGCTGATCAATGAAGATGTCAGCACCATTCACACGCCGACCATGAAAGAAGCGATCGAAACCTGGGATATCGCAATCGCGGATAATCCCGCAGCGGAAGTTTTGTTCAAAGCGGCCCCTGGTGGCGTGCGCACGACACAGGCTTTCAGCCAGTCAAACCGTTATAAAGAACTGGATAAAGATCGCGAAAACGGCGTGATCCGGTCTGCCGAACATGCGTTTTCCAAAGATGGGGGCCTTGCGGTTCTCTTTGGCAATATCGCGCTGGACGGCTGTATCGTAAAAACTGCGGGTGTAGATGAAAGCAACCTGACGTTCTCGGGCTCGGCCAAGGTTTATGAAAGCCAGGACGACGCTGTCAGCGGCATTCTGACCGGCAAAGTCAAAGAAGGCGAAGTGGTGATTATCCGCTATGAAGGCCCGCAGGGCGGCCCCGGCATGCAGGAAATGCTGTACCCGACGTCGTATCTGAAATCCAAAGGTCTGGGCAAGAAATGCGCATTGCTGACGGATGGTCGTTTCTCGGGCGGTACATCAGGTCTGTCTATTGGCCACGCAAGCCCAGAAGCCGCTGAAGGCGGTGCAATTGGCTTGGTTGAGAACGGTGATACAATCAACATTGATATTCCGAACCGGACAATCAATCTGGACGTCTCTGAGGCAATTCTTGAAGAACGCCGTCAGGCGAAAGGCCCGCTGCCATGGGCACCAGCAGAACCACGCAAGCGCGCGGTCTCATCTGCCCTGAAAGCATACGCCGCCCTGACAACAAGTGCCGCCAAAGGCGCTGTTCGCAAGATCTGATACACCCGGGCAGGACAGCCCACTTCGACTAAAAACAAAGCCGCCAGCGTGTTTGTTATGCGCTGGCGGTTTTTTGTTGATCAGAGCAGGTCTTGTTTCAAACAAAAAGGGGCCACCCGAAGGCAGCCCCTGAATTCTGTTGAACACCCAGTTTACATATTCGGGTAGTTCGGGCCGTCACCACCTTGTGGCGTGGTCCATGTGATGTTTTCAGAAGGATCCTTGATGTCACAGGTTTTACAATGCACGCAGTTCTGGAAGTTGATGACAAAATCGCCATCGACAACCTCGTAAACACCGGCAGGACAGTAGCGCTGCGCAGGTTCCGCGAATTGCGGCATGTTCACAGACATCGGGATGCTTGCGTCTTTCAGCTTCAAATGCAGATGCGCCGGTTGGCTTTCTTCATGGTTGGTCATGGAGAAGCTGACGTTGGTCAGGCGATCAAAGCTGAGTTTGCCATCGGGTTTCGGGTAATCAATCGGCTTATGCTTATCGGCGGATTCAGTTGCTTGGGCATCGTTTTTGCCGTGCTTCCAAGTGCCCAATGGGTTCCAGCCTGTGATATTGGCAACCCACATGTCAAAGCCGCCCAACATCAAGGATGCCATCAGGCCAAACTTTGACCAAATCGCTTTCACGTTGCGCACAGGCTTCAGGTCAGCGGCAATTGGGCCGTTGCGGACCATATCGTCATAGGACTGAAGTTCGTCACCGGAACGACCGTCTTTGATCGCTGCGAATGCCGCTTCGGCGGCATGCATACCGGAATACATCGCGTTGTGATTGCCCTTGATGCGCGGCACGTTAACCATGCCCGCAGAACAACCCAAAAGCGCGCCACCTGGGAAACAGGTTTTCGGCAGAGACTGCCAGCCACCCTCGGTGATCGCACGTGCGCCATAGGCGATGCGCTTGCCGCCTTCCAGCAGCTTGGCGATTTCCGGGTGGTGCTTGAAACGCTGGAATTCCAAGTAGGGGAAGAGATGCGGGTTCTTGTAGTTCAGGTGAACCACGAAGCCGACATAAACCTGATTGTTTTCCAAGTGATAGATGAAGGAACCACCGCCCGCATTGCTGCCCAAAGGCCAGCCCATGGTGTGGGTCACGGTGCCCTCAGAATGCTTAGCAGGGTCGATTTCCCAGATCTCTTTCATGCCAAGGCCGTATTTCTGAACGTCGCTATCGGCGGCCAGATCGTATTTTGCGATCACTTCTTTGGAAAGGGATCCACGCACACCTTCCGACAGGAAGACATATTTGCCGTGCAGTTCCATGCCAGGTTCAGTGTTTTCGCCGTAGGACCCGTCTGTTTCCAGACCAAAAACACCGGCAATCACGCCTTTGACTTCGCCGTTGTCGCCAAACACCAGTTCAGAACAGGCCATGCCTGGGAAGATTTCGACGCCCATTTCTTCGGCTTGCTCTGCCATCCAGCGACAAACGTTGCCCATGGACACGATGTAGTTGCCGTGGTTGTTCATCAAAGGCGGCATCGGGAAATTCGGGATGCGCACTTGGCCCGCTTCACCGAGGATCAGGAAGTTGTCTTCCTTCACGGGCGTGTTCAGCGGCGCGCCTTTTTCTTTCCAGTCCGGCATCAATTCATTCAAGGCGCAAGGATCAAGCACCGCACCTGATAGGATATGGGCGCCAACTTCGGACCCTTTTTCCAGAACGACGACGTTCAGGTCGGCATCCAGTTGTTTCAGACGGATCGCTGCAGACAGACCAGCGGGACCAGCGCCCACGATCACTACATCATATTCCATCGACTCGCGTTCAATCTCGGCCATTGTCACCCATCTCCACGTCGCTTACGGCTGCGCAATATTGTTTCCCGAAAAGCCCTACCGTCTTTGCAGACCTGTCGTCAATTCAAACGCGCCGTAAAATGATCTTCAGGCGGCATTTGCCACACGTTCACGCCATATTAACCAGGCAGTTTCTATATCAACATCATGACCCGTTTATCAGACCGTTTCATTTGGTAAATTTGCCAGAAGATCCGGAATAGGGCCGGAATTTCGCTGAAACACAACGTGAGCCGCATGACCTATTGACTTCCCTTAGCTGCCACTGATTAAACACAGACTATTGATTTTTTCCCTTGGGAAAGCTGATACTCAACCCAGAACAGAAAAATAACAGGGCCACTATGGAAAAGATACCAATGACACGCGGCGGGCATACCGCGCTTGAGAAAGAGCTGAAGAACCTCAAATCTGTTGAGCGTCCGGCTGTGATCAAAGCCATTGCCGAAGCCCGCGAACATGGGGATCTCTCTGAGAACGCAGAATATCATTCTGCCCGCGAAAAGCAGAGCTTCATTGAAGGTCGTGTCAAAGAAATTGAGGCCATTATTTCGCTGGCTGAAGTCATTGATCCGGCAAGCCTGTCCGGTGCCATCAAATTTGGCGCAACAATTACGATTGTTGACGAAGACACCGATGAAGAAAAGACATACCAAATCGTTGGTGAACCTGAAGCTGACATTGAAAACGGAATGCTGAATATCAAATCTCCACTGGCGCGTGCTTTGATTGGCAAAGACGAAGGCGACAGTGTTGAGGTTCGCACCCCAGGCGGACAACGCGATTACGAAGTGCTTAGCATCGTCTACAAGTAACGTCTTTCACCGTTGAAAGTGCATCTATGTCTGAAGACAAAGATCAGATTACCCCATCTGAGGTTTCCCCGACGCCAATAACACCGTCGGCGGCGGCGAAAGGCACGGCTATTGTCCCTCCCACGCCAACGACGCCTCCAGGCAAAACGGCTTTGACGCGTACCAACCGTAGCCCCGGATCATCATCCGTAAACTTGGGAGTTTACAATCAACCCGGCCAGGCGGGCGTTTCTGCAACGGAACTGATTGCGATTGCATTGACGATGCTCTGGCTTGGTCTAGTGGTGATTTTCTATGTTTTCACCGACACAGAAGAGACCCCCGGTCAGAACGGCAGCCTTCAACTGATCATGACGCTTCTGGCAATTTTTCTGCCTGTCGCCGTGATCTGGATTGGCGCGGTTGCAGCACGTTCAGCAAGGGTTATGAAGGCCGAAGCAAACCGTCTTCAGGCCGCGATTGACGGTATGCGCCAAAGCTATGTCGCCCAAGCCCAGAGTGGCGGTGCAGCATCCCCTTCCCTGGAACAAAAGCTGGATCAGATTGCAGCCGCACAGAAAGAAACCGAAACGGCACTGGCCCGTTTTACGGCGTCACATTCTGCAGATACGTCTTCTCTGCCTGCCGTCGCCCTAGCGCCTGCACCACAGCCACCGACAAATCAGCAGGGGCAATCCGCCCTGGAACTGGGCACCCCGGCAGAAGCCTTGGATGCGCCTTTATCCATTGCTGCTTTTGTACGGGCAATGAACTTTCCGGAAAGTGCGGATGACCACGAAGGTTTCGCCGCCCTGCGTCAAGCGCTGCAAGACCGCCACAGCGCCCGTCTTGTGCAGGCCAGCCAAGACATCCTGACACTGCTCAGCCAGGAAGGGATCTATATGGATGATCTGCGTCAAGACAAAGTGCCCGCAGATTACTGGCGGCGTTTTGCTGCGGGTGAACGTGGTGAAACCATTGCGCAACTGGGTGGGATTCGTGACCGTTCATCCCTAACACTTTCGGCCGGACGTATGCGCCAAGATCCGGTGTTTCGCGATGCCGTGCATCACTTCATCCGCCAGTTTGATCTCAGCTTTATTGAGTTTGTCAAAAACGCGGGCGACGATGACATTATGGCGTTTTCGGATACCCGCACGGCCCGCGCCTTTATGTTACTGGGCAGAGTCGCCGGCACCTTTGACTAAGGGTGATGCAGGCGGGACATGCCCCCGCCTGTGCGAATTTCCACCGAAAAGGTGAAAAAATCATGAAGCAAAGCTACCCCAGGGGATAAAGCGTACCGTCGTGCCCGGGGTGATGTCGGTAACATCTTCAGCGATATCAACAATGCCATCCGCCCAGGTCAAACCCGAAATGCGGCCGGAACCTTCGTTGGCAAACAGTTCCACCGCGCCATCTGGCCTGATTTTACCACGCTGAAATTCACGGCGACCTGGTTTCTTTTTCTTACTGAAAGCAGCAGGCAACATGAAGCTTTGGGGGTCGCTCCATTTGCCTCCTGCGAGTAGTAAGCAGGAGGGGCGGGCGAACATCTGGGCGGTGACAAAGGCGGCAACGGGATTGCCGGGCAGACCAAAGACAGGCGTGTTGTTCCAGAGCCCCAGCGCCAAAGGCCGCCCTGGTTTCATCGCAATCCGCCAAAGCTGCATTGCGCCACTTTCCGTCAGCAGCGCAGACATATGGTCTTCATCACCTTGTGATGCGCCGCCAGAGGTCAGAATGACATCGGCCTGCGTTGTGGATGCGTCCAGAGTGGCACGCAACGTGTCGCGATCATCCGGCGCATGCCCCAGATCCACGGGCTGATGGCCCCAGCTGCGGATCAGCTCCAGCAGCATCGGGCGATTGGCGTCATAGGTGCGGGCGGGATCAATGGTTTCGCCGGGTTTTGCCAGTTCATCCCCTGTGGACAGCACGCCGACACGCAACGGTTTCCGGACAATCACCTCGGCAATGCCAAGCGAGGTTAGCAGACCAAGTGCGGCGGCATCAAGGCGGGTGCCTGCGGGCAGGGCTAGCGCGCCAGCCGTGATGTCTTCGCCCATTTTGCGCACATTGGCCCCGGGTTTGATACGACCCTGAAAACGGATCTGACCATCCGCAACCTCAACATCTTCTTCCATGATCACCGTATTCACACCAGGCGGCGTTAAGGCGCCCGTGAGAATGCGGATCGCCTGACCATGGGGCACGGGATCCATATGGGGATCACCCGCCGCAGCACGACCATCAGAGAGCGGTAAAGTGGTGACCGGATCCGTTAGGGCAGACGCCGCAAACCCGTACCCATCCACCGCAGAATTATCTGCAGGCGGGCTTGCACGCAGGGCCGTGGCATCTGTCGCGAGGAAACGCCCGGCGGCCTCCCAGAGGGGCAGGGTTTCCGTTGCGCAGTTTACGGTGAGATTGTCGCGCAGATGGGCGAGCGCTGTGTCCACCGGCGTCCAGGTGACGCCTGGCGGCAGGGCGAAACAGTCGTTTTTCAGGGGGGCTGGTGCGTCAGTGGGGGCTGCTGTGTTGGTGAACCCCAGCTCTAGCGAGATAAAATCCGCAATCGCTGCTGTGTCATCGAGATCAATCACCGGACATGGCGAATGGGGCATGGGAGCATCGCTTGCGATCACTTTGATCGTGCCGTCTTCCGCTGCAATCATCGGATGGTCATTGACCGCGCGGATGCATTCGACCTTGCTGTGGGGTTCGCGTTTGAACCCTTCGACCAGTACCAGATCACAGGGCGTGAGGCGGGCGATAAGTTCCGATAGGGAAGGTTCATCATCCCCGCGCAATTCCCCCATTAGGGCCCAGCGGTGTTTAGATGACAGAAAGACCTCGCGCGCGCCGGCCTCGCGATGGCGGTAGCTGTCGCGCCCAGGCTGATCCACGTCGGTCGTGTGATGGGCATGTTTGATAGAAGAAACTCGCAGACCGCGGGATGTAAACTCAGCAATCAACCGCTCCATCAACCCCGTCTTGCCCGCGTTTTTCCAACCGGTGACGCCAAAGATCTTCATGTTCTAGCCTTTCAGAATCTCATGCGCTGTTTGCAGGTCTTCGGGGGTATTCACATTGAAGAACGGGTTAACATCGCCTGTCAGCGCAAATTCTGCATAGGCGTTTCCACGGGGCTGCGTAAAGGCGACGATTTTGCGCAGGCCGCCATTAAGGGCTGTACGCAGGTCATCACGCAGATCAATGGACCAGAGGCCGAAGGTCGGCTGACGTTGCTGTTTACGGGTTGGGCAAGGCGTGGCGGAGAGCACCACAGGCGCGCCGGTGATCTCTGCTTGCAACTGCAATTGCGGCACAAGATCGGGCGGCAGGAAGGGCGTGTCGGCGGCGGCGGTGACAATGTGTTCAAAGCCGTGTTCGGCCGCATAATCCAGCCCCGCCAGAATACCTGCCAATGGCCCGGCAAGTTCCCCAGGGGCATCGGCAATCACAGGCAGGTTAAAGGCGCTGAAACGCCCGGCATCGCCATTGGCGTTCAGTACGAGTTGCGCGACCTGGGGTCCAAAACGGGCCAGCACATGGTTCAGGATTAGGCGGTCCCCAAGCTGCAACAGCCCTTTATCAACCAGGGTCTCATCCCCCCCGCCCATCCGGGTCGCCTGTCCACCGGCAAGGATCACACCTAAAGGAGATTTCATTGCTTCGCCCCTTTCCTACGGTTCTTTTTGTCTTCTTCCGGGACGCGTTCAGGATCGGCATCACGGATCAGGCGCCCTTCGCCTGACAGACAGGTGAACCGACGACCACGCATGCGGCCAATGATCGTCAGCCCAAGGTCACGCGCGATGGTGACGCCGGAGGCGGTGAAGCCGGAGCGGGACACAAGCACCGGAATGCCCATAGAGGCACATTTGATCACCATCTCAGACGTCAGCCGTCCGGTGGTATACATGATTTTATCGCCGCCATCGGTGCCTGTTGCACGCATCCAGCCAGCGATTTTATCGACGGCGTTGTGACGGCCCACGTCTTCCATATAAACAAGCGGCCGGTCCTCATGACACAGAACCGTGCCGTGGATCGCACCTGCAGACAAATACAGTGAAGGGGTTGTGTTGATTGTGTGCGCAAGGGCGTAAAGCCAGCTTGTGCGGACCTCGGACTGGGGCAGTTCCAGCCCCTCAAGCCCTTCCATCATATCGCCAAACACCGTGCCCACGGCGCAACCCGATGTGCGGGTCTTTTTGGCAAGCTTTTCCTCATAGTTCGTCACGCGATCCGTGCGGATAACGATGGTTTCAAGTTCTTCATCGAAATCCGTGGCGGTCACAATCTCATCCGCCGCCAACATGCCC
The DNA here is from genome assembly GCF_049608145.1 of Halocynthiibacter sp. Lineage (NCBI taxonomy): Bacteria > Pseudomonadati > Pseudomonadota > Alphaproteobacteria > Rhodobacterales > Paracoccaceae > Halocynthiibacter > Halocynthiibacter sp. The sequence goes on along the minus strand of NZ_JBMYXF010000046.1, from coordinate 6,341 downwards.
TGATTGGCCAGAAAACCAATCGCCAGGTAGCCAGGGTAATCACCGATGGTCATCGCGGTGACGATCTCCTGGCCGTTCAGGAAAATCGTTAGCGGGCGTTCTTCGACCACGTCAATTTCAACCGTATTGCCGAACTGATCCTGCCCGGTGACCGCCGTGGTCAGCCCCTGCGTGGAAGGATCGGGTGCGATCAGATATTTATGGGCGTTATCACCGTTTGTCATTTGCATCCCCTTGTAAATTCGGGCAACGATTTCCCGCACAGATTAGGAGCAGCGCGTGACCACCACCAGTTCAAAATCGCATTATCTGCGCGGATTGCGCACCGGCCTGCCATTTATTCTGGTCGCCGGTCCATTTTCCCTGCTTTTTGGCGTGGTCGCGACAGAGGCCGGGCTGAACCTGCTGGAAGTCATGGGCTTTACCTCCATCGTGATTGCGGGCGCGGCACAATTTGCAGCCCTACAGCAGATGACAGATAATGCCCCGGTGATCGTGATCCTGGCGACAGCGCTTGCGGTGAACCTGCGCATGGCGATGTATTCTGCGGCCCTTGCGCCCCATATCGGCAAAGCACCCCTGTGGCAGCGGGCCTTGGCAAGCTTCTTTCTGTTTGATCAAAACTATGCAGTTTCAGTGCTGGAATTTGAGAAAAACCCAGGCATGACACCGCAACAAAGAATCGCATTTTACTTTGGCATCACCTGCGCGATTGTCCCCGCCTGGATCACCGGCACATACATTGGCGCGGTTGTGGGTACGGCGATCCCGCCAGAATATGCTTTGGATTTCGCACTACCGATTACGTTTCTTTCCATGATCGGCCCAGCCCTTCGCACACCGGCGCATATGGCTGCGGCCTTTGTATCCGTGCTTGCGGCTCTAATCTTTGCCTTCTTGCCCTACAATCTAGGCCTGATGACGGCGGCGATACTGGCGATGATGACCGGCGCTCGGGTGGAAATCTGGCTGATTGCCCGTGGAAAATGGAGCTGATCCCATGGATATGACAAGCAATGAAATCTGGCTGACGATTTTCCTGGTGGGCATCGGTACATTTGCCGTGCGGTTCTCCTTTATCGGTTTGATTGGCGACCGTGAAATGCCCGAATGGGTGCTGCGCCATCTGCGATACACGCCGGTTGCGGTCTTACCTGGTCTCGTCGCGCCACTGATTCTGTGGCCCGCCGCCACACAAGGTCAGCCCGACCCGGCACGCCTTGCGGCGGCCTGCGCTGCTTTTGTGGTGGGTTACTTTAGCAAAAGCTTTATCTGGTCCGCAGCAGCAGGGATTGGGACGCTGTTTCTGATGTTGTGGGTGTTGGGGTGATTAAAATACACAACATCAATTTAGGTTTGGACTGGGAAACTCAACAGTCGACAGGTGCGATTAAGAAGAGATTTGCATTTTCAGGTGCTTGGCGTGTCGTTAACCTCTGAACTTCAGACAATGGTACATCGATTAGAGAACACCCTTTCGATACGGCAAATGACCTAGCCAAACGAACACGTTCCTCTAACGGTCGTTCGGCCGTTGGCGAGAAGGAAAAAAATGTTTCCACGACACCTTGGTATGGAACATTTGTTTGGACCATGGTGATACTTACGCCATCAACTACAAGTTCTCTGTTGGCTTCGGAAGAAACACAAGCTGCCAGAGTCGCTATCACACCTCCAGCCATTACGTATTTTTTCAGTCTCAACATTTTACCCTCACACTATTGAAATTTAAGAAATCACGGTGCTGTCTGCCCAGCAAGGACAGATGAATTATCATCTGCGTCGTCATCACGAAACTCAACTCTGGTTACACCTGGCAGTTGTGCAAAGGCACGCATCGTCGCATTGGGGAACCACGAACGGCGGATGCTTTCAAAGCCGGGCAGTTGCATAAGAATCGATGAGATGGAATTGGAACACATCGCCTTAGGCACCGCTCCGTTTTCCTGAACCAGGCGCATGGCGTATTCTGCGACCTCGGGCGTGACTTGAACGGTCTGCACAACAGTGTAGTAAGTCTCACGCGTGTGGTAATCGACATAAAGATCCAGCGCACGGTCAGACATGCCATAATGCACGTCATTGCGTTCAGGCAGACGTGGGTTCCACCAAGTTCCCGCAGGATCAAACATCACGCGTTGCGAAGCATTCACCAGCAATCCGGAATGCGCCCCGGAACCAGAACGCACATTCACAACCGTATATAAAGAAAGAGATTTCGGTCCGCTATGAACGTAAACGGATCTGGAGACTTCCTCATCCGTAGCCCATTTTGATTCAGCTGTAATCCCACAGCCGACAAGGAAAAGCGGCAGGAAAAGCCAGAAAAATCTACGCACGGAAAACCCTTTCAAGGCGCCGGGGCCGGGCCTAACATATGCCATAGATGGCCCCGGAACAGTCAGATCAGCTGTTGAAAACAGCCAGAATGATCAACACAACAATAGAAGCAATCCCCACGCGGGTGCTGGCCGTGATAAAGCCTGCATATGCCTTTTCCTGAACAGAAGTATCCATAGAGCCGTGTTCATGTTTCGCCATTTTACTCATCCTGTAGATATGCGTTTGCGCTGGTTTAGCCGATTTTAAACGGGCTGTCAGCCGTCTGATTTCGCTTTTTCGTCTTCCAGTTCCGCTGCCAGACGGAAACCGATGCGATTGGGTTCTTCATGGCTGACTTCTTTTGGCAGCGCACGCAACATGACGTTCAGCTGGCTGACGTGTTGAACAAGCTGGGTTTTTGCGCCGGATTGATCCGTGCCGTGATAGGTGATGATGTCCGGATCGAAATAACCAAGGCCTTCGATGCGCATCACACCGGCATCGCCACCGGCAAAGCCCATGGCTGCTTCGTGTTCGTTGTCCAGCTGCTTTTCGAAATTCTGGATATAGAGAATGACGCGCTCATAGGCCCATTGCGCCGGGCTTTTCTGGGCAACGGGGGCTTTGGCGACGTTTTCAGGTAGGGTTTCTTCACCTGAAGAGATGGTTCCATCCGGATTGCAGCGCGCATTATACAGGCGCGGCAGCACTTCGTTTTCAGAAGCCTCAGCAGAGGTCACAATCGGTTCAGCGTTTTCGGTTTGATCAGACATCACATTTCCACCCTGTTAACTGGTCTGGAAAACATAGGCCCCATCTGAACGGGTTTCGCAAGTGGCTTCGCCCAAATGCCAGAGATGTGATGTATGCGCCATGGCCTCAACCAAGGCGAGACCGTATTCGCCCGCGCCAATCTTACGTTTGAACAGAGGCGGGAAACAGTCATGCGCCGTGCGCGGGGTTTTCAGATGTTCGCGCAGGCGATCAAGGCCACCATGGTGGTTGTCCACCAGTTGCCGCATCCGGGTGGGTAGGCCGGTAAAGGGCAGCTTGTGGCCAGCCAGAACAAAGTGATCTTCGCGCGCCAATTGACGCAGACGTTCACAGCTTTCCAGCCATTCGCCCAGCGGATCAGCCAGGGGTTCTGTCGCGTACAGGCCGACGTTTGGCGAGATCGACGCAATGATCTGATCACCCGCAATCACCAGATTGTCGTCACGGGACCAGAAGGTGGCATGGCTGGGCGCATGGCCGTTGCCGATATGCACATCCCAGTCGCGGCCCCCGATGCGGATGACATCCCCGGCACGGATACGGCGATAGCCAAGCGGCAGGGGCGCACAAACGTCTGCGAAATTAAAGGGACGTTCATCCAGGCGCTGTTCCAGCGTGTCTGCATCCATGCCGCAGCTTTTCCAGAAATTCACGGTTTCTGCGGTGGGCCGATCCTGGGCGTCCAGCGTCAGCATACGCGCAGTCAACCAGGCAGTGCGGGTCATCCAGAGTTCCGCGCCAAAACGTTCCATCAGCCAGCCCGCGCATCCCACGTGATCCGGGTGATGATGGGTGACAATGATGCGGCCAATGGGTTTGCCCTTCAGCGGACCATCCAGCAGCATATCCCATTCACGCCGGGCCTTAGCCGTGTCAAACCCCGTATCAATCACCGTCCAGCTGTCGCCTTCGTCCAACGCGTAGATATTGACGTGGTCAAGTTTCATCGGCAGCGGCAGGCGCATCCAAAGAACGCCTGGCGCAACTTCGATCGCCTCGCCAGCCGCGGGTGGGGTTTCATGCGGATAGCGAAGTAAGTTTGTCATGCGGTCAGGTCTTCCACGGTCAGAGCATAAAGATCAGAAGCCCCAGAACGGGCCTCAGCCAGGGCTGCTTCATATTCCGGCAACATACGCGTGATGTAGAAACGTGCAAGACGGGTGCGTGCGTGATCCGGGCCACAGACCATTGCGGCACGCAGATGGGCACAGGATCCCAGTACACGGGCAAAGGCGAACAGGAATGGCACCGCACCGGCGAAACGATCGTTCATGTCCTTCTGGCTAACCATCCATTCCGTGGCTTCGCGCATATTTTCTGCGGCTGACCAGACAGAACCAGCCATATTCGGAAACTTCGCACGGGCCTCTTCGGCGCATTGTTCAATTTCTTCCAGCAGACGGAAGGCCATTTCACCACCATCCATCATCTTACGCGCAACAAAATCCATCGCCTGAATACCGTTGGTGCCCTCATAGATCTGGGTCACACGTACATCACGTACAAATTGCGCTGCGCCGGTTTCCTCGATGAAGCCCATGCCGCCATGCACCTGCAAACCAAGGTTTGCAACCGTGCTGCCGGTGTCTGTACCGAAAGCTTTGGTGATTGGCGTCAAGAATGCCGCCCGGGCGATCTGCAATTCGTCGCCGGTGGCTTTGGCCAGATCCAGTGCTACGGCGGTTGCCATTTCAATGGAACGCGCCACGAAAATATCTGCCTTCATCCGGGCCAACATGCGACGTACATCCGCATGATCTGCAATTGTTCCTGTGCCACCTTCAACGGGACTGCGGCCCTGTTTACGATCTAGGGCATATTCAAGGGCCTTCTGATATGCAGCCTCAGCCACGCCAACACCCTGTGTGCCAACACCAAGACGCGCGTTATTCATCATGGTGAACATAGCTTTCATGCCGCCGTGCTTTTCACCGACAAGCCAGCCCTTCGCGCCTTCAAAAGACATCACCGCTGTGGGCGAACCATGCAGGCCAAGTTTATGTTCAAGAGAGACCACACGCAGGCTGTTTTTCTCACCGGGGTTGCCGTCGGCATCGGGGATATTGCGCGGCACAAGGAACAGGCTGATGCCTTTGGTGCCAGGTGCGCCATCAGGCAGACGGGCCAGAACCAGATGACAGACATTTTCAGAAAAATCATTGTCAGCCCAGGAGATAAAGATCTTCTGACCATTCACCGCATAGGTGCCATCGCCATTGTCTTCGGCCTTTGAGGACAATGCACCGACGTCAGACCCAGCGTGGGCCTCGGTCAGGTTCATGGTGCCGCACCATTCACCAGAAGCCAGTTTCGGCAAATACAACGCCTTCATTTCATCAGACGCGTGGTGTTCCAGCGCTTCGATCTGTCCCTGGCTCATCAATGGGTTTAATTGCAGCGCTAGACAAGCTCCCGACATCATATCGTTGACCGCCGTGGACAGTGTCACAGGCAGCCCCATACCACCGAATTCTTCAGAGCCAGACATCGACACCCAGCCACCTTCAGCCAAGGCCTTAAACCCATCCGCAAAACCAGGGCTTGTACGCACAACACCGTTTTCCAGAACCGCCGGTGTCAGATCACCATTGCGCTGCAGAGGCGCGAGGACTTCGTCACAGACTTTCGCTGCCTCTGTCAGGATCGCATCACTGACGTCTTCATCCGCATGGGCAAACATTTCGGTCGTGGTCACATCGCCGTAGGGCACAATATGTTTACAAATAAAACGGAATTCGTCAGCGGGGGCGCGGAAAGGCATGGCGGGTTCCTTATTCTGTTGGCGCGAACTGTCTGGCCGGGTACATAAGATGTGAACCACAGCCAAGCGCGGATGTTGTGCCATGGTCTGCCCTCTGCTATGGGCCTGCAACTGAAACGCAACGTCACCGATGCAGTAACCCTACGGTAATCCCGATGCCCAAAGCCCGCACAGATCTGACGACAGAACGCCTGCAGCCTGATGATACCGGGATCGCACGCGGGGCTGAAATCCTGCGCGCAGGTGGGCTTGTGTCTTTCCCGACGGAAACGGTTTACGGCCTCGGGGGAGACGCCTGTTCTGATGCTGCGGTTGCTGGGATTTTTACCGCGAAAGATCGCCCGTCGTTTAATCCGCTGATTGCCCATGTGGCCGATCTGGAGATGGCACGCGCCTATGCGCATTTCCCAGAAGAAGCCCTGCGCCTTGCCACCGCCTTTTGGCCCGGGCCGCTGACCATTGTTGTGCCTCTGCGCCGCGATTC
>NZ_JBMYXF010000045.1:24261-24620 GCF_049608145.1 Halocynthiibacter sp. | reverse complement strand
TTACTCTCGCCGTGTTGTTGCCCTCTCATGGTTTGTACCAAACCATTGTCAGGTGACAGCTGGGCCACACAATCACGTCAGCCTACTGACCTTGTCTTGCAGGCCTTACTGATGGCGGTACGGCGACGAAAGCCAAGACAATCCGTTCTAATCCATACCCCCTCTCGTGCATTGCTGCGCAATACCCTGCCGGGCAGCGGATCAGGGGGCGCAGTATACAAGCCGGGATTGGGCAGCATTTCTTCGAGCGCACAACATCCAACACTCGATGAGCAGACGCGGAAATTGTCATCCCTCTCATGCATGTAAACATGCATGAGAGGGCAATGGATAACGCGGTTGCAGAAAGCTTCTTCAAC
>NZ_JBMYXF010000045.1:15372-24251 GCF_049608145.1 Halocynthiibacter sp. | reverse complement strand
AAACGTGAGCGCATTCGTCGTCGGACCTACAAAACACGTGAACAAGCCAGGCAAGACATCTTCGCTTCTCATGGTTTGCTTCACAAACCACTGCCAGCCGACGGACTACATCGAAATGTTCTATAACCCGAAACGTAAACATGCGAGGAATGGGATGTTGGCGCCCATCGATTTCGAAATCAGACAACGAAATATGAAACAAGAAGGTGTCTAGGAAACTAGGGGCTATTCATACCAGGGCGTTTCCAGGAACTGCTTGTCCCCTCTCGGCAGCATCCTTCGGATGCGCCTGCCGGGCAAGGGATGGCTTCCATGAGCCGCAAGTTCTCAGCGCTTTCGCCGACTGGTTGATGGTACAGCCGTGACCGCGACAGCTGCAACAGTTCGCACTATTTACGCATACTTAATTTATGATCCCAGCTCACCATTTTTTGCCCTGCTGACCGGTAGTGCCTTGCCAGAGGCAAGGTCACGAGAGGGGCGCGTCCCGAGCAACTGATGTGAGGCGTCCGCTAAAAAATCCCGTTCAACCACCAACTGGCCAATTTTGGAATGCAGCTTGTCAATGTCAGCTATACTTACTGGCTCGGGCAAGGAAACTTTGCGCGTAAAGGCCGCCGCCATGTTCTCTATCGCAGCGCGCTTCTATGTTCCGGTCTGGGTTGGATGGACTCCGTACTTCTTGGACAGTTCTGCAAGCGTCGTCTCTTCACAGATCGTTTCAAGCGCAACCTTAGCTTTAAACTATGGCGAATGGTTCTTTCGTTTCTTCATTTTGGATCGTCACTTTCTTCATGCGATCCACCTTAACAACTGGCCCGAAATTTCGCGACCACCTCTACTTTTGCCTATTTCCTGATGCGGCAAGGTGATTTTGAGTTAGCAAAGGACCTAAGTGACCTGGCCGTTACAATAATGGGAGATCAATATTGGCCGATGGTGAACCTAGTTATTATTCACGCGATGCTAGGGCTGCTCGATGTGGCACAAGCGTTACTGGTCGAGGATGGAAGCAAGATCCTATCAAACGGAATTACGGTAAGCGATGGTGTGTTGCAGGAATTGGAGGAACTAGAGGAACTAGAGGCTAATGGTATTTGTGTCGATGCCGCCAATCAAATGGAGGGGTCATATCAGCAATTTGGCGCAGCTGCGTAGAGCATCTGACCATCTCTCAAGATCGAACGGGTGAAGTGCGAAGTTCCGGTGCTACAATGAGTGATAGCGGCAATTGCAATGATAACTGCTTTGTGTGAAGCCGTCTCCAAAACTATCGAGACTGCACTTAATCGTTGGAAATGGAAAGGAATATGTCGGAAAGGAACAAGCTCGTGCCATTCCTCAAATAGAATATGTGGTGAGCCCTGCAGGGTTCGAACCTGCGACCTACTGATTAAAAGTCAGCCGCTCTACCAACTGAGCTAAGGGCCCTCACTTGTTGGGTCGTTTAAGGTTGCTGGCGGGTGGGGTCAAGCGAGAATATGAGAAAAACCCCCTCTGGCATGATTTTTTCTTTCGGATTATATGGAAGCCATGGATATGCAGCATAAAAACACCTCTGAACTGCCATTTCGCAAGATGCACGGGCTGGGAAATGACTTTGTGGTTATTGATACCCGCCATGCACCCGATGTTATGAGCGCGAAAACCGCCAAAGCGATCGCAAATCGCTATTTTGGTGTGGGTTTTGATCAATTGGTGATTCTGCGCGAATCCACGCGGGCGGATCTGGATGTCGAGTTCTGGAATTCTGATGGATCGCGCGCAGATGCCTGCGGCAACGCCAGTCGTTGTATCACAAGGCTGATCCTTGAAGAAACCGGGGCCGACCGCGCGACCTTTTTTACAGGGCACGAGATCCTGACAGGTATGCGTGCCGGGACGGATTTGTTTAGCGTGAATATGGGACAGCCCCAACTCACCTGGGATCAAGTGCCGCTAAGCCATGATGTCGATGATATAAACGCATTGCCCGTTGATGGTTCCCCAGGGGCCTGTGGTATGGGTAATCCCCATATGGTCTTTGTGGTCGATGATGCGGATATGGTGGATTTGCGCAGCATAGGACCGGATCTGGAACATCACGCATTATACCCTGAACGTACAAATGTTGAATTCATCCAAGTCCGGGCGCGCGACGATATTCGTATGCGTGTCTGGGAACGTGGCGGGGAAATCACCCTTGCCTGTGGCTCTGGGGCTTGTGCCGCCGCTGTTGTTGCTCATCGCAAAGGGTTGACGGACAGAAAGGTGAAGATGCAGCTTGATGGCGGCTGGCTAGAGATTGACTGGCGTGAAGATGGTGTCTGGATGACTGGCCCGGCCGCGCATGTTTTTGATGGCACACTTAGTGCAGAATTCCTGAAGTCCGTCGAATGACCACACCTGATCTGAAATTCACGACACTTGGCTGTCGCCTGAACGCCTATGAAACCGAGGCGATGAAAGCCATGTCACAAGAGGCTGGCATTGGCGGTGCTGTGGTGGTGAACACCTGTGCCGTGACAGCCGAAGCAGTGCGCAAAGCACGTCAAGAAATTCGCCGTCTGCGCCGTGAAAACCCGGATGCAAAAGTGATCGTCACGGGCTGTGCGGCCCAGACAGAGCCAGAAACTTTCGCCAATATGGATGAGGTTGATCTGGTTCTGGGCAATACTGAAAAGATGCAACCTGAGACATGGCAGAAACTCTCTGGCCTAGATTTCATCGGCAAAAGCGAAAAGGTTCTGGTGGACGACATTATGTCGGTCACTGAAACCGCAGGGCACTTGATTGATGGTTTTGGCACCCGTTCCCGTGCCTATGTACAGGTCCAGAATGGCTGTGATCACCGCTGTACCTTTTGCATTATTCCGTATGGTCGTGGCAACTCGCGTTCCGTGCCTGCGGGCGTGGTTGTGGATCAGATCAAACGCTTGGTCGATCAGGGCTATAATGAGGTCGTTTTGACCGGCGTTGATCTCACATCTTGGGGGGCTGATCTGCCTGCGACGCCACGCCTTGGTGATCTTGTGATGCGGATCCTGAAATTGGTGCCGGATCTGGCGCGGTTGCGGATTTCATCGATTGATTCCATTGAAGCCGATGACAACCTGATGCAAGCCATCGCGACCGAACCGCGCCTGATGCCGCATCTGCATCTGTCCCTGCAACACGGTGACGATCTGATCCTGAAACGTATGGCGCGCCGCCATCTGCGCGATGATGCAATTGCCTTCTGTGAAGAGGCAAAAAAACTGCGCCCGGACATGACCTTTGGTGCGGATATCATTGCGGGCTTCCCGACGGAAACTGACGCCCATTTTGAAAACTCGCTGAAACTTGTCACCGATTGTGATCTGACCTGGTTGCATGTCTTCCCCTATTCTAAACGCGAAGGCACCCCTGCCGCCAAAATTCCAAATCAGGTGAATGGAAATGTGATCAAGGCCCGCGCCGCCCGCCTTCGCGCGGTCGGGGATTTACAGGTTAAAAACCATCTGGCTGCCCAAATTGGGAAAACCCATCAGGTGCTGCTGGAAAATCCCCGCATGGGCCGAACGGAACAATTCACAGAGGTCAGCTTTGATAGCGATCAGCCTGTCGGTCAGATCGTTGAAACCCGCATCCTTGGGCTAAACGCAACGCAATTGCTTTCATCTTGCTGAAAATACTCCCGCCGGAGGCTTAAATTTGATGTCCCGCCCTATCCTCTATTCCTTCCGTCGCTGTCCCTATGCCATGCGTGCGCGCCTTGCGATCCAAGTGGCGGGCATTGAATGTGAGTTGCGGGAAATCCTTCTGCGCGACAAAGCCCCGGAATTTCTGGCGGCATCGCCCAAGGGTACAGTGCCTGTGGTGGTTGATGGCGAGCAGGTGATTGAGGAAAGCTTGGATGTGATGCTTTGGGCGTTGCAACAGAATGACCCCGCAGGCTGGCTGCAAATGCCCAAAGAAGGTCACGCGTTGATTGCGGAAAGTGACGGGCCGTTTAAATCTGCGCTGGATCGGTACAAATACGGCAGCCGTCATCCAGAGGCTGACACAGATGATGAACGCGAGAACGGTGCGATTTTTTTGCGAAGAATCGATGCGATGCTGAAAGGTCAAAATCATATCTACGGTGATAAGCCCTGCCTTGCAGATATGGCGATTGTCACTTTCGTTCGTCAGTTCGCTCATGTGGATCAGGACTGGTTTTATACCCAACCTTGGCCCGATCTGATCCGCTGGTTGGACGCCTTCAAAGCCTCTGATCGCTTTGCTGCCATCATGGGAAAGCACAAAAAATGGGCAGTGGGTGACGACATTGTTCTGTTTTGCGCAAAATCACTGGCCTAAAGTCGCTTTGTTTATGGTGCCCCTGACAAAAACAGGTTTAGCCTGCCTTTGAATTCAACGCGGAGACCAGATCATGACCGAACACAGCAATCGTAAACCAGCACTTTCCACCCGCGTTGCCCAGGCTCTGCGCTTTATGGAAGAGGGCACCGGGGCTGTTGTGCCTGCCATTCAGCCCACGGCAACCTATGCGCGCGATGAAAACTATGAGGTGCGCAAACCTTACTGGTATCGCCGTGACGGCAGCCAGACCACGGGCCACGCCGAAGCCATCATTGCGGAACTTGAAGGTGCAGCGGATTCTCTGCTGTTTTCTTCCGGCATGTCCGCCTGCACCGCTGTGATCGAACATCTGCCCACCGGCGCCCATGTGGTTGCGCCGAAGGTCATGTATCACGGTGTTCTGAACCAGCTACAAATCTATGAGCGCAACAAGCGTATCTCTGTGTCCTGGTACACCGCCGGCGATCTGGATGAACTGGCGGCGGCGATGAAGCCTGGTGAAACACAGCTTGTCTGGGTTGAAACGCCGAACAACCCGAACTGGGAAGTCACTGATATTGCTGCCGCTTCTGAGATCGCCCATGCCCATGGGGCAAAGCTGATGGCGGATTGCACCGGCACCCCGCCCTGCATGACCCGTGCGTTGGAACTGGGCGCGGATATTTCCTTCCACTCTGCCACGAAATATCTGAACGGGCATTCCGATGTGACAGCGGGTGTTTTGTCTGTGCGTGAGACCGGTCAGCACTGGGCTGATATGGAGTTGATCCGCAAGTTGCAGGGCACGGTGCTGCAATCCTTTGATGCCTGGCTTCTGATCCGGGGCATGCGCACATTGTTCCTGCGTGTCGAAAAAGCCAGCGCCAACGCGATGGCAATTGCGAAGCATTTTCAAGGGCATAAGCATGTGGAGGCCGTTCTGTATCCAGGTCTGCCGACGGATCCTGGGCATGAAGTGGCGAAACGTCAGACCGATGGGCAATTCGGTGGCATGATGTCGATCATTGTGAAGGGCACTGAACAAACCGCGATTGATACCACCCGTTTCTGTGATCTGTTTTATCCAGCGACGTCTTTGGGTGGGGTGGAAAGCCTTGTCGAGCACCGCAAAACCGTATCCGGTGAAGGTTTCCCAGTGCATGAACGCTTGTTGCGTCTGTCTATCGGGATCGAAGATGCGGATGATCTGATCTATGATCTGGAGCAGGCTTTAGCGCGGGCAAATGCTTGATATATAAATAACTTTAAGGGAAGGCCGGGTGCGGTATGCGACCCGGCCTTTTTGTTTCAGGCTGCCAGGGCAGCGCGTGTTTTTCCGATCATCAGCGCGGCCTGGGCGGCTTCGCGGCCTTTCTGAACAAAATGTTCACGATAGATCGTCATGTGGTGTTCGGTTTCCTGGAAATGATGTGGGGTCAGGGACACGGACAACACGGGAACCCCGGTATCAAGTCCTGCGCGCATCAGGCCATCGACCACGGCTTGCGCGACAAAATCATGGCGATAAATGCCACCATCCACCACAAGGGCGGCACAGGCAACGGCGGCGTAACGGCCTGTTTCGGCAAGATCTTTTGCCACAAGCGGCATTTCAAAAGCGCCGGGCACATCAAAAACATCAACCTGATCAGCGGGGATCAATTCGCAGAACCCTTTTAGGGCCTGGTCAACGATATCGGCATGCCAGTTGGCTTTGATAAAGGCGTAACGGGTGTGTGTCATCGGGTAACTCCTCTAGGTTCAGACACGTCACCCAGGGCATTCACGACAAGACACTTTCGCAGGATACGAAAGCCCCTTTTTGCCGCGTTCTCTTCCATCCGGACTATGACCGTCGGTTCCGGAATTACACCGGATCTGCTGACACCTGATCCTGATACAGACGCCATGCACAAAGCATGCACATGTTATGCATATCCTATGCATATAAACTGTATACAGTTTCAGGCCGCTCGCGGACTTACAGATCGCTCTGCTTACCGCCGGTGGGGAATTACACCCCGCCCTGAGAACAGGGTAAATATGACGCGCGCTTGCATCGGGTTCAATCCCCACCTACGACTTTGTATGAAAGGAAACCGTCATGCATCCAAATCCCGCGTTTCGTCAGACACCCGAAAGCGAAAATCTTACCCTTGCCCGTGATCGCGGGTTTGGCGTGTTGTCTGTGAATGGTGCAGACGGGCCGCTGATATCGCATGTGCCGTTTCTTCTGTCCGATGACGCCGCATTTGCGGATTTGCATTTGGTGCGTTCAAACCCAATTGTGCGAACATTACAGGCGCCGCAAAAAGCCGTCATCGCGGTGACCGGGGCGGATGCCTATATTTCACCTGACTGGTATGGGGTGAAGGACCAGGTCCCGACTTGGAATTACACTGCCGTGCATCTGCGTGGGGAATTATCCCTGCGGGCATCGGAAGACCTGCGCCCCCATCTGGACGCGCTTGCCGCGCATTTCGAAGCCAGGCTGCTGCCCAAGCCCCCTTGGACCAACGACAAAGTCACGCCCGATGCCTTTGCGCGTATGTTGCGTATGATTGTGCCTGTGCGGCTGGCGCTGGACAGTATTGATGGCACCTGGAAGCTGGGACAGAACAAAGGCAACGAGGCACGCGCCGGGGCTGCTGATGGGCTGGAGACCGCAGGGTTCGGCAGTGATCACCTAGAGCTGGCCAGATTGATGCGGGATGCTGAAGATCTTTGATGTGATATTCGAAGGTCAGAAACAGGTTTTTAGATGCGCCAGCTTCTGCCTACGTAGGTTCGCATTTGGAAACGGTCGCGCAATTGTGCAGACCGTCGCCACAAATTCAGTGGGAAAGCGCCATCTCTGATGTTACGCAGATCGTAGGTTTGGACAGAGCCCCCTGAACTGCAATGTGTTTTGTTTGGAATATACAGATATGGATTTTCACACCCCGCTTATCCCGGCGCGGCTTATACGCCGTTACAAGCGCTTCCTTGCAGATATGCGCCTGGAGGATGGGCGTGAAATTACGGCCCATTGCGCCAATCCGGGTTCCATGATGGGGCTGAAGGATGAGGGGCAGCTATGTTGGCTTGAACCCAACGATGATCCCAAGAAAAAGCTAAAATATGGCTGGCGGCTGGTTGATCACGAAAATGGGCATTTCACGGGGGTGGACACCAGCATGCCGAACCGGGCGTTAAAGGCGGCTTTTATGGCGCATGAAGTTCCCGAGGTCGCGGATTACGCGACGGTACGGCCCGAAGTGAAATACGGTGAGAATTCTCGCGTGGATTTTCTGCTGACGGATGATGACAAACCGGATCTGTGGCTTGAGGTGAAATCTGTTACCCTTTGTCGTACGCCGGGGCTGGCCGAGTTTCCTGACAGTGTTACGGCGCGCGGCACTAAACACCTGAATGATCTTGCAGAACAGGCGCGCAGAGGGGATCGGGCCATGTTGTTTTACCTGGTTCAACGTACGGATTGCACGTCTGTTACCTTGGCTGATGATATCGATCCGACCTATGCCCAGGCCTTTCGTGATGCGCGCAAAGCCGGGCTGGAGGTGCTGGCCTATAGCTGTAACATCACGCCGAAGGGCATCACTCTGAATGCGCGCGTGCCCTTCCGCTTCGATTAAGCTTTTACATTTCTGATCGCTGCAGTATTTATGCCCCGAATTGAACTGGAGAAACCCGTGAACGATATGCACCTGCGCGAAACCAAAGAAGGCATCCGGATTTATGATCCGGCAGATTTTGACGGCATGCGCAAAGCGGGTCGTCTTGCGGCGGAAATTCTAGATGCGGTTGGCCCCTTGGTGAAAGCGGGCACAACAACGCATGCGTTGGATGCTGCGGTTGAAAAGATGGTTGATGATGCGGGCGCGATTTCTGCCACTATCGGTTATAAAGGCTATAAACACGCGTCCTGTATTTCGGTGAACCATGTGGTGTGTCACGGCATTCCCGGCAGCGAGATCCCGAAAAGCAAATATGAAAAGGTCGCGCGTAAGAACGATATTTTGAAAGATGGCGATATCTTGAATGTCGATGTGACGGTGATTGTGGACGGCTGGTTCGGTGACACATCCCGCATGTACACCGTTGGCCCGCAAAAGAAATTCGCGGAACGTCTGGTGCAGGTCACCCATGACAGCCTGTTTGAAGGCATCAATCAGGTCAAGCCGGGTAATACGTTTGGCGACATCGGCCATGCGATTCAGAAATACGCTGAGGCCCGCAAGATGTCTGTCGTGCGTGATTTCTGTGGTCACGGCATCGGGCGTGTTTTCCATTCGCCGCCCAATGTGTTGCATTACGGTAAGCCAGGCACAGGTGCAGTGCTGGAAGAAGGCATGATCTTTACGATTGAACCGATGCTGAACCTGGGCCGTGCGGAAACCAAAGTTCTGTCAGATGACTGGACAGCGATCACTGTCGACAAAACCCTGTCCGCACAGTTTGAACATTCCATCGCGGTAACATCCGACGGCTTTGAGATCTTCACAGAATCCCCAAAGGGCATCTATTTCCCGGCCTGATCTCATTCATCTTGCCGTAAATACTCCGGGGGTGCGGGG
>NZ_JBMYXF010000045.1:0-15362 GCF_049608145.1 Halocynthiibacter sp. | reverse complement strand
CCCCCCCCCCTACAGCCCTATCAAACCTGCGATTTCATTGATGGAGGTCACAACCTCCGCGCCGACCGCCTGCAAACTTGCGTCCTGCCCCTCGGCGGCATAGCCAATCGCGCGTACCTTCGCGTTCACGGCGGCCATGCAGCCATTTGCGCTGTCATCAATCATCACGGCTTCGGACACATCCACGCCCGCATTCTTCACCGCCGCAAGCACCATGTCCGGCGCGGGTTTGGGCGTGAAACCTTCACGCGAATAAATCCGGCCTTCAAAACGCTGCCATAATCCAGATGGGCCCAGGGAGCGTTCCATTTTCCCCATTGGTCCGTTTGAGGCAATGGCTGTGGCGATCCCCAGATCATCCAGGCGATCCAGCAATTCAAGGATGCCGTCGATCACTTCGACGCCGGATTCGATGCGGGCGAAAATGGCCAAAAGTGTTTCATCCACCCAATTGTCGGGCAGATCAGCGCCCCGTCTTTTGGCTTCATCATGCACGCCGAAAATCGTTCCGCCAACAAACAATTCCTGACATTCATGGGCGGATACGGGCAGCCCGTAGCGTGTCAGGCTGTCTGCGATCACCTCGTTTACGGGGCCTTCGGTGTCAACGAGAACGCCGTCGCAATCAAAAATGACCAGTTTTGGTAAGGTGGCAGACATGTTGGCAGCTCCGCTGAAGGGGGGGATGAGTTAGAGTTCCGGTTTTCCCAGGTTTTGGTTTTCCAGAAAATTGATCCGGCTGTCGCCGTATTTGCGCTGATCCAGAAATTCCAGCCCGTCAGGTGGGATAATCTCGGCGTTTTCTTCCCAGACAATCAGGGCACCTTCCGCGATCCACCCTTGGTTTAGGGCCGCGGCAATTGCTTTTTCACCCAACTCTTTGCCGTAAGGGGGATCGAGAAATATCAAATCGGCGGGGGCATCGGGGCAGGTCGGTAAACGCGTCGCATCAGCACGTATCAGGGTTATCTCGCCTTCGGCTTTCAACAGTTTGGCATTGTCCTGAATAAGCTGCTGTCCCTTGCGGCCATTTTCTACAAAGGTGACATGAGCCGCGCCACGTGACAGCGCTTCGAACCCCAATGCGCCGGTGCCTGCGAAGATATCCAGCACCTGTGCGCCTTCAATATCCACATCAAACCGCCCGCCGGACAGCACGTTAAACAGGCTTTCGCGTACGCGATCGGTTGTCGGGCGCAGATGCGCGCCGGCGTCGCCCTTGCCAACAGGTGTCAGGGCCCGACCGCGATGTGCACCGGCAATGATTCTCATGTTTTTAACAGGGGTTTCAAATCTGCAGAGGCATCGGCCACCACCGCCGGATCGGCGTTTTTACCCGCATCAATCAGGCGTTTCCCGACCATATATCCACGGGGATCATTCATTGCATCCACAGCGATCAGCTGCCCATCGCGGTAATACCAATGCGACCGGCTGGCCCCGCCATCGCGCACGACCACCTGATCAAACCCGGTGTTCAGCCCTGCAATCTGCAGTTTCACATCATATTGATCCGACCAGAACCAGATCTGCGGCACGTAGGTTTTCTCGGCGCCCACCATGTTTTCGGCAACCAATTCCGCCTGGTCAATTGCGTTTGGCACGCTTTCCAGACGAATACGCCCCCCAGCACGCGGGAAAGAGGCACAGTCCCCCGCCGCAAAGATCGCAGCGTCAGATGTGCGCCCCTGTGCATCGGTTTTTATGCCGTTTTCCAGATCAAGTCCGGCCAATTCCGCAAGCCCCGTTGCGGGGGTGATCCCAACCCCGGCGATGACAAAATCCACATCCAGGGTGCTGCCGTCGGACAGTTCCGCGCCCGTCACGCGACCCTCACCCGTCAGGCGGGCAAGGCCCACGCCTTCGCGGATATCAACGCCGTGTTCACCGTGCAGCTTGCGAAAGAAATCAGAGGTTTCAGTGGAAGCGACGCGTTGCAGGATGCGATCCGCCATTTCAACCAGCGTGACCTTCAGCCCCGATTTTGCAGCCACCGCGGCGGCTTCGAGCCCGATATAACCACCGCCAATGATCAACACATGGCGGCCCTTCATGAATTCCGGTGCCATCGCATCTACATCAGGCAGACCACGCACGGTGTAGATCCCGTCCAGATCCCCCCCAATCGCTGCGGGCAGACGGCGTGGTTCCGACCCTGTGGTCAGCGCCAGCTGGTCGTATTGCAGAACCTCGCCCCCGACAGTTACGGTTTTTGCAGCCGCATCAATTGCGTCAACACGCGCGCCAAGACGCAGATCAATCTTTTGATCGGCATAAAAGCTTTCGGGGCGCAGGAACAGGCGTTCGCGTTCCATCTCGCCCAGCAAATACGCTTTGGACAGCGGCGGGCGCTGATAGGGTGGCGCGCTTTCTTCGCCAATCAGCGTCACCTGTCCGTCAAATCCCAGTTTGCGCAGCTTCGCCGTCAGGGAACTGCCGGCCTGTCCGGCACCGATCACGATAATATGGCTCATTTCTTTCTCCCATTCCCGGCTTTGCGGATTTCTTAAGTGACCCTATAGTTGGATGACAGGAAATGGCAATTGCCACAATTGATCCAGAGGAAAAGCGACATGACAATTCAAGTGGGCGACGCGCTGCCAGTGGCAGATTTGATGCAAATGGGCGATGCTGGCCCTGAGAAAATCGCGCTGTCTGATCTGGCTGCCGGGCGCAAAGTGGTGATCTTTGGTCTGCCTGGCGCCTATACCGGTACGTGTAGCAGCGAACATGTTCCCGGCTTCATCCAGCACGCCGAGGCTCTGCGGGCAAAGGGCGTGGATGATATTATCTGTGTGTCCGTCAATGATGCCTTTGTGATGAAGGCCTGGGCGAAAGATACGGGTGCGGAAGCTGCCGGTCTGAAACTGCTGGGTGATCCGCTGTCGAGCTTTACCAAATCAGTTGGGCTTGATTTCGACGCCCCTGATTTTGGCCTTGTCGGCCGGTCTTTGCGTTATGCGATGGTCGTGGAAGATGGCAAAGTCACCGCCCTGAATGTCGAGGAAAATCCCGGCGTTTGTGATGTGTCCGGCGGCGCGGCTGTGCTGGCGATGGTTTGAGATAGTGAACAAATTAAGCATTGATATCGGGCTCCCTTCTTTTAGATGTATGCAAATCAAATGCTCAAAAGGTAAAAAATGAATTCTTCAAAAATATTCGCGGCCCTCGCTTTGCTGGGGGTAGGGTTCTTCCTGCTCAAAATTATCGGCTTGGCCATAGCGGCATCTGCACTTTTCTCTAAACGCTATTGGCCTTTGTTTGTTGCAGTACCTTTTTTGGTGGTTGGTGCAATTCTGATGATGGACTATCAAAAGTTCACACATGCTCTCAGTGTTGTCGGTGGGAGAACAGAACTTAGCGTGCGAAACGAAATTCCATCGGATCTTCCAATCGGGGTCACTGTTTCACTCATGGTGAACTTGAACACAACTGATGATTTTTTGAACCAACCAGAAATCCCTGGTGTATTGACAGCTATTTATGATCTTCGTGATGATTGCTCCTTTGAGCATGTTGGATGGATTCAGGGTGACAGGTGGTGGACCTTGCAGCAGACGATTGATCGGGCAACACCTGTCAACATCGATCAGTGCTCATTTTCTACGGTTCAGGTTGATGTTCGGCGCGTCGATCCAAGACGTATGGGCACAATCGGTGCATCTCTGATCGCAAGTATTTCAGAGGTGCTGAATCCTTCATCAAGCAACAACACTCAGGTCCTGCAGATTGTAGATGCGTATGGCCCGAATGGCTTGCGAGGTGCTGCCAGAACAGTCGAGGCTGGGTGGCCTAGTGAGTTTACTCTTCAGAATGAGGTTGTTCCAGCGCTGTTTTTGTCTGTGATCGCTATAGCAATTTTCTTTCTCAGTAATTGGCTTGGGTTCGCTCAATGGCTGCGAAAGCCAGATGATCCTTCTGGGACCCTGGACACGTGACCTTCAAAAAACAAAAAAGGCATCCAATCGGGTGCCTTTTCTTTTTCAGATCATCCCAGAAGATGTTCTTTGACCTTTTCGATCACATCTTCGGTGGAGATCCCGAGGTTCTCCAGCAGGGACATGTCGATGCCGTATTCGGACAGCATCGCGGGCACTTCTGCGATGTCGAGGTCTGCCAATGCGGACATGTCGATGCCGCTGTCTGCAATTTTTGACACAATTTCATCTGTGCCACCAAAGGCATTTACTGCCGCGCCAATCAGATCACCAAGACCCATATCGTTACTCCATATTTACGAAAGTTAGTATTTCTCGCACGGAATCTGACAGCAAATGCATGGGAAGGAAAGCCACAATCCCGGTCGGGCTGGGGGGAATTGCTGTGCGCATCTCCCCATGCCGGAAATCTTTGGTTTAGCTGCTTAGCAACTTAAACCCAGGCGGTTTGGGGCTGTGTCGTTTCTAAACCTTACCCTGCCAGCGCGTCCATTTTCCGGGCCATCTTTATATCCAGTTCCGTCAGCCCGTCATGGTCATGGGTCGTCAGGGTGACATCCACTTTGTTCCAGACGTTTGACCATTCTGGGTGGTGTTTGTATTTTTCGGCCCAGATCGCCGTGCGGGTCATGAAACCAAAGGCATCGATGAAGTTTTTGAACTCATAAACCTTTGAAATTGCGTCACGATCCGCATCATGTGTCCAGCCGGTTTGCAACAGTGGATTTAGATCCTGTGCCCGTTCTTCTTCATTCAGTTTCATTGCTTTCCCCTTCCATAATCTTAAACGGCCCATAGCTGCTGAGCACCTCGATGTCTTGCCCGATTGCTTTGGCCTCGGCATGGATAAACCTTTGAACGGCCTCAGAAAATCCCGCATCGCCAATCCAGTGTAGTGAATGGCATTCCACCGGCAGATAGCCCCGCGCAAGCTTGTGTTCGCCCTGTGCCCCGGCTTCGACCCGTTGCAATCCTTTGGCAATCGCAAAATCGATGGCTTGATAATAGCACAGTTCGAAATGCAGGGCAGGGTGATCTTCGACACAGCCCCAATAGCGCCCGAATAACACATCTGCGCCAATAAAATTCAGGGCACCTGCGATGTATTTTCCATCCCGTTCAGCCAGAACCAGAACCACATCATCGCGCATATGGTTATGAATTTCATCGAAGAATTTACGCGTCAGGTAAGGCGTGCCCCATTTGCGCGCGCCGGTATCTTGATAGAAATTCCAGAAAGCATCCCAATGTTCCGGCGTGATCTGATCGCCGGTGAACATATGAATATCGCCCCCAAATCCCTGCGCCTGACCGCGTTCTTTGCGGATGTTTTTGCGCTTGCGGGAGGACAGTGCATTCAAGAAGCTGTCAAAATCTGAATATCCGTCGTTAACCCAGTGAAACTGCGTCGATTTGCGGTGCATCAGGCCCATCGCGGCGCCGGTAATTGCCTCTGTTTCCGTGCAGAACGTTACATGGGCGGATGACAGGTGATTGTCGCTTGCGATTTGTATCATCGCTTCGGTCAATGCGGCTTGTCCCTGTGTCTCATACCCTTGTTTACACAGGAACCTTTGCCCCGTGGCCGGGGTGAAAGGCACAGCTATTTGCAGCTTGGGATAATAGGCGCCGCCCGCCTGTTCATAGGCCTGCGCCCAGTTGAAATCGAAGATATATTCACCCTGGCTGTGGGTTTTTAAATACATCGGCGCAACCGCAATAAGCACGCCATTTGCCCGCGCCAGCAGGTAATGCGGATGCCAGCCTGTGCCTTCGCCAACGGACCCTGAGATTTCAAGCGCCCGTAGAAAACGATAGGTTACAAATGGATCGGTCGGGGGCTGTTGTGCGTTCGGGTTGGCACATGCATCCCAGTCCTGCGGATCAATATCTGCAAGACTTTGTTCCATAGTGATTTCGATTTTATCCCGGGACATAGCCTTCAAAGGTTACGTTTTCGGCAACCTCTCGTGCCTTGGCTTCCTGTGCTGCGGAACGAATTGTCCAGCATAGGATACGTGCGCCTGCAGCTTTGAGGTCTGCCACGCGGGGGCGATCCAGATCGGAGGCTTGATGCGAGATGAAACAGGCCCCCACTCGATCATAATCAGCGATTTTCACAAGCTCTGCCCGGCGTTTCGCGGGGATCAATTGTTCATCCTCACCCAACCAGTTTTCTGTGGTGATCCCACGTGGAATGCCAGGTGCTGCATCGGCCAGAACGGCAACGGAATGTGGGTTAAATGACATCAGGGCAACCGGCCCGACGTAGCCTTTTAGGACCTCTGCGACAGCGCGTTCAAGGCGACCATCCACTGGGCCCATCGCGCCGTGTTGATCCTTGATTTCAACCAGCAAAGGTACGCGCCCGGCCACAAATTCCAGAACCTCAGCGAATGTTGGTATGGGTTCATCGTTGCCCAGAAGTGTTCTGGCCTTGGCCTGTTCCAGGTCACACATCTGAATTGGGCCGGAAGCGCCGGTCAGGCGTTTCATGTCATAGTCATGAAATACCATCGCATCGGCGTCTTTGGTGGCCTGAACGTCCAGCTCAATCCCGTAGCCCGCATCCATCGCGGCCTGAAACGCCGCAAGTGAATTTTCAGGAATACCCGCCGCGAGATTGTGAAAGCCGCGGTGGGTGATGGGGGCGTTGAAGAACGCTTCTGAGAGAGCTGGACGTTCCATTTCAATTACTTAACCTGGAAGATGCCTTCGATTTCCACGGCTACGCCAAACGGCAGTGAAGCAGCGGAAACGGCGGAACGGGAATGGCGGCCCATGTCACCCAGGACTTCGACAAAGAAATCAGATGCGCCGTTGATGACCTTTGGCTGGTCGCCAAAATCAGCGGTCGAATTCACGAAGCCGGTCAGTTTTACAACTTTTACAAGGCGTGTCAGATCACCATCCAGCGCTGCTTTGACCTGGGACAGCAGGCTTTTTGCACAGCTTTGTGCTGCGGCTGCGCCTGCTTCTGCATCCATGTTTTCGCCCAGTTTACCGGTCAAGAAAGACCCATCTGCATTCTGGGAAATTTGGCCAGACACATACAGCATGTCACCAACTTGCACGAATGGCACGTAGTTTGCAGCAGGGGCCGGGCCAGCGGCCAGGGTGATGCCCATTTCAGCAAGGCGGGCTTCGATCGGATTGGTCATGATACACCTGTCAGTTATGCGTTTGTCTGGCGCGACACTGGACCGGATCGGACGGAAAATAAAGAGGGTATCGCGACGCCATACAGGAAATCGCGACACCTTGTTGTGAGGATCAGTCTTCGCGGAAGGCGCGGTTAAAGTAATCTGACAGCGGTTTCACCAAATAGGCGATTGGGGTGCGGTCACTGGTTCGGATATAGGCTTCAACCGGCATGCCGGGCAGAAGGGTTAGATCGCCGGGCAGACGGGCGGCTTCGCCATCATTCAGCGCGATTTCAGCACGGTAATAGCTGGCGCCTGTATTCTGATCACTGAACGCATCCGCCGAGATTTTTGCAACGGTCCCAAACAATTCGGGCGTATCGGCACTGAAAGCAGAGAAACGAAGGGTCGCATCCTGACCAAGATACACTTGATCAATGTGGATCGGGTCGATGTTGACCTCAAGCACCAATGGCGTGTCCTGTGGGACAAGGGCCATAACTTCGTCTGCAGGGCTGATCACAGCACGTGGCGCGAAAATCTGCAGCCCATAGACGATGCCGGATACTGGTGCGTGCACATCGAGGCGCACAAGCCGTTCGCGAAGATTGCTGATGCGGGTATCCAGATCAACGAGTTCAAACCGAAGGGTGCCGACCTGATCCAGCGCATCTTCGCGGCGTTGGTTGACCGTGCGCAGGCTTTCAATTTCAAGTTCGGAAATCTGTTCCTGCGCGCGCGCCGCAGTCGCACTTAATTCGCCGCTTTGCCCCAAAAGTCGGGCTTCTTCCCGTTGCAGGGCCAAAACATTGGCCGCCTGGGCAAGACCGCGTTCCAGAAGGCTTTGCTGAGTCGCCAGTTCCTGCCGTAGCAATTCAGTCTGTCGTGTGATCGAATCCTGTTGCGACGCAATGCCTTCCAGCTGAATTTCGACCTGACCCTTGCGGTTTTCCAATTGTTGCAGGTTGCTTTCAAGGGTGGTCCGACGGGTGGTGAATAAATTGTTTTGACCACGTAATAACGCCTGAACCCGCGGGTTTTCTTTTGCAATATCAGTCAGTTCCGCGGGAAAAGTAACGACTTCGCTTTCGTCACGTTCGGCCTCAAGGCGGGATTTGCGGGCCAAAAGTTCGTGGCGTTGTTCGGATAGTCCGTCATATTCCGCCTGTAAAAGCGCGGGATCAAGCCGGATCAGCAAAGTGCCTTCGGACACAAATTGCCCGTCTTCGACCAGAACTTCTTCAACCACACCACCATCGGGGTGTTGCACGACCTGGCGCTGTTGTTCCACTCGGATTTGGCCCTGGCTTACGACAGCGCCGGAAATTTGGGTGGTAAAAGCCCACCAGCCGCCGCCGCCCAACAGAATTATCAATGCGATCATTCCGGTGATCAGTTTGCCACGGACGGGAAAATCGGTTTCTTCGGGGTGGTCTTTCTGTGCGATCATGACACGCCTCCCTGGCCGGTGTTTTGTGTCACCGATTTATGGTTCTGGACGACGGATTTCAGGACTTCGTCTTTGGGGCCAAAGGCACGAGCCTGCCCGTTTTCCATCATCAGAAGTGTGTCGCATTCCTGAATTGCAGCAGGTCTGTGGGCCATAATCATCACTGCCCGACCTTCGGATTTCAGTGTTTTGATCGCGCGGTTCACCGCCTGCGATCCTTCGTTGTCCAGGTTTGAATTGGGTTCATCTAGGATCACCAGAACGGGATCGCCAAATAGGGCGCGTGCCAGACCAATGCGCTGGACCTGCCCGCCGGACAATCGCCCGGCGATGGTGCTGATCTTTGTGTCATAGCCATTGGGGAGGTTCAGGATAACCTGATGCGCCGCGGCTTTTTGTGCTGCGGCAACCACGGCTTCTGGATCCGGATTTTGTGAAAGGCCTGCGATGTTTTCAGAGATCGTGCCATCAAACAGTTCAACGCGTTGCGGAAGATAGCCAATGTGCCGTCCCAGCGCGTCAGTGCCATATTGATCCAGCGTGGCCCCGTCCAGGCGCAGGTGGCCCCCTGCGGGCTTCCACACACCTGACAATGTCCGGGCCAATGAAGATTTGCCGGATCCACTGGGCCCGATGACACCCAGGGCCTGCCCGGGTTTCATTTCAAAGCTGACCTGTTTCAGTGCCGCCTGGGTTTCGCCCGGTGGGACCACGGTTAATTGTTTGACCTGCAGTTTCGCCTGGGGCTTTGGCAGGGCGGTTTTTGGTGTTTCAGCCGGGATTTGTGACAAGAGGATCGCAAGACTGTCCCAGCCTTTGCGCCCCTGTTGGACCACCGCCCAATTGCCAATGGCCTGTTCAATAGGGGCCAGGGCACGGCCCATCAGGATGGAACCGGCAATCATTGCCCCGGGGGAAAGTTCGCCACGCAACACAAGCCAGGCCCCCATCGCCAGCATGGCAGACTGAAGGAACAGGCGCAGCGATTTTGTAGAGGAGGAAAATCGTGCCACCACATCGCCAGATCCGAGGGTCTTGTTCAGGGCGTCCCGGCGCAGAAGTTTCCAACGTACAAACGCTGTTCCTTGCATGCCAAGGCTTTGAACCATTTCTGGATCATTCTGCAGGCGTTCGGCCATGCGATTCGCACCGACGCCTGCGCTTTGGGCTTCGAGAACGGGGCGGCGGGAGACACGGGTGCTGATCAATGTCAGCACGATCAGAAAGCCACCACCAAGCATCGCAAGTGTGCCCAGGTAAGGGTGGAAGAACCAGAGACCGGCAAGAAAGACCGGGGTGAAGGGAATGTCAAAACAGGCGGATAAAATAGGGGAAGACAGCAGGCGCTGGACCGATTCCAGATCTTGCACGCCCCTGGCACGTTCGGGCAGCAAGGCAGATGCCGGGCGCATGTTTGCTTCAAGCGTGGCCTGGAAAACCCGTTGATCTAGGGCGGACTGAAATCGTGCGCCAACGCGGCTTAGAAGGCGTCCGCGGGTGAAATCAAGAATGCTCATGATGCCGTAAAGAAAGGCGACAAGGGCAGTTAGGGCAAATAACGTCGCTTCTGAGCGGCTGGTCAGAACGTTGCCATAAATCTGCAACATAAACAGTGGGCCCGTTAGCATCAGCAGGTTTACAAAAACGCTGAGTATACTGACAAATGCCAGTATGCCCCGACTGCGCCCCAACGTCTGGCGAAGCTCTGCTGAGCCCTGCGCAGTTAATCTGTTCTTAACATCTGTCATGGGGGTGAGATTGCCTCTGGACCTAAATTGTTAACCACACTGGCACACAGTGCCGAAATTACTCTTAATAAATGTCGCCTTCTTGTCACAAAAGCATAAGCACTTCTGTGCCTGGCTATCGACATTTTCGTGAAATACTTGTTTATCGGCGTCTTGGCAATCACATGTGTTATACTTCAATCCGCAGTACTGCGGTTTCAGCCTTAAGGACAGATCAGTGAGTGGTATCGGAATAACAAAACGTTTTGTGACATTTGTGGCAGTGCTGGGCACGGCTGGTATCTTGTCTGCCTGCAGTCAGCAGGGGGATGGCGTTGGCCATCGTGACCCGCATGAAGATGTCAATCGCCGCACGCATGAATTCAATCTGGCGGTTGACCGTAACCTGTATCAGCCTGCTTCAAACGCTTATGGCAAGGGGTTGTCCCGTGGCACCCGTAAAGGCATTGGCCGTGTTGCATCGAACTTTGCGCTGCCGGGCCGTGTGGTGAACAACCTGCTGCAGCTTGATCTTGAAGGCGCTGCGCGTAATTCTTTCCGTTTTCTGATCAACTCGACCCTTGGGTTCGGTGGTATCGGTGATCCGGCGGGCAATGATTTTGGCCTGGAAGAAGAACAAACCGACTTTGGCGAAACCCTTTATAAATGGGGCTTTGGTGAAGGCCGTTATGTTGAACTGCCATTTGTTGGCCCGTCCACTGAACGCCACACCGTTGGTCGTGCCGTTGACCTGTTCACCAATCCTCTAGGCTATGCGCTTGATTCACCTGAAAACCTGCTGAGCCCGTCCGCGCAGCTTTTTGCCAGAATTGGCGACCGCTACGAATACGCTTCGACTATCGATGCTTTGCTGTATGAAAGCGAAGACAGTTACGCCCAATCCCGCAATCTTTACCTGCAGAACCGCCGGTATCAGCTGGGGCTGGAAGTGACAGAAGAAGAAACTGATGAAATTGATGCCCTGTTTGAGGAGCTTTATGGTGAATAGTTCTGAATTTTCCCGTCGCGGTTTTTCCGCTGGCCTGTTGGCCGCAACATCGGCCCTGGCTTTGATGCCAACTGCGTCTTTTGCGCAATCTGCACGCCAGGCCTCTGCTTTGGTTGAAGATGTCGTGAATGATATCAATGCGATCATCAATTCGGGTCAGTCTGAAAGCCGCATGCTGTCGCGTTTTGAACGTCTGTTCGGTCAATATGCGAACACGACTGTGATTGCATTCCGTTGTCTGGGGGCTGATGCGCGCCGGGCCTCTAATTCACAGAAACGCGCATTTGTGCAGGCGTTTGAAGGCTATATCGCCCGTAAATATGGCCGTCGGTTCCGCGAATTTATCGGTGGACGCGTTGATGTTCAGGATGCCCGCGCTGTCAAAAGCTGGATTGAGGTGCGTACAAATGCGCAGCTTCAGGGCAGTGCGCCGTTCCGCGTGGATTTCCTTGTTAAGGAAGCGGGCGGTCGGAACCTGTTCTTTGACATGCTGATCGAAGGCATCAGCCTGACCCGTGTGGAACGCGAAGAAATTGGCGCAATGCTGGACAGCCGCGGTGGCGATCTGGATCGTCTGATTTCTGATCTGCGTACGGCTGGTTAATCCATGAAGACTGCGCGCGTTTTTTTGTTTCTGACACTGCTTCCTGTCGCGGCTATCGCTGGGCCTTGGGATGGCACGTATCGTCAGGGCGAAGATGCAGATTGCACGCGTGTTGGTGTGGAAGGTGCGGCGATCCGCATCCAGGACAATACATTTTATGGCAATGAAGCGGTTTGTCAGATGCGCCAGCCGATTGAAGTGCGCAATATGCATGCGACGCTTTATGATATGTATTGTGAAGGATACCTGGGGGAAGACGGCCAGCCGCCGCAACCTTGGGAAGCCCGGACAATGGTCATGCGGGGCCCTGATGAGGGGCTTTATATGATTTGGGATGGATATGCGTTTCAGTTCGATCGCTGTACGGCCGAAGATATGGTCGAAGCTTTGATCGGAGATCAGCCGGAAGATCTGCCTGCATCTGGGGAAACAGAAGCTGACGTAGCTGAGACCCCACCCGCTGACCCAGACAATTGATATGTTAAATTAAAAAGCCCGCTTTTCAGCGGGCTTTTTAATGTGCTTCAGTTTCCGCCAAACAACCCGTTCAAAAGATTGTTGATCACCCCATCGGTGCGATCACGCCTTTGTTGCTGGCGTTGTGCGCGTTGTTGACGACGGGCTTCTTCTGCGGCCTGACGTTGCAGTTCTTCCTGGCTGATCAGCGGTTGTGCGGGCCCGGGATTTGTCATCGGTAAGGGGCGCGGTGTCATATTTGCGGTGATCCGTGCCATGACTTCCTGCCAGATTGTGGCGGGCAGGCCGCCGCCGGTGACGCCGCGCAAAGGTTTATTGTCATCGTTGCCCATCCAGACACCAACAACATAATCTGCGGTAAAACCAATGAACCAGGCATCCTTTGCACCCTGTGTCGTGCCGGTTTTACCCGCCACTTGCCAGCCAGGCAGCTGGGCGCGTGCACCGGTGCCTTCGGCGACAACGCGGCTCATCATCCAGGTTAGATCCTGTGCTGCACGGCGCGAAATCACACGTTCACCAATGCCGCCTTCCTGGGTGATCACCGGTTCGCTTTCCCCCTGAAGGGACAGTTCAACAAGGCCGTAAGGTGTCACGGCAGATCCACCATTCAGAATACCCGCATAGGCGCCGGTCATTTCAAGCAATGTGCTTTCAGAGGCCCCAAGCGCGAGCGCCGGACCAAGGGCCAGGTCGCTTTCAAGGCCGAAATCATTGGCAATTTTGCGCACATTTTCACGCCCCATAGCCTCAGATATACGCACGGCGGCGGTGTTCAGAGATTTTGCCAGGGCTTCTGTCAGGGTGACATTCCCGTAAAATTGGTTGGTATAGTTGCGTGGGCAATAGCGGGACGACCCCGGAATATCGAGACATAGTTCAGCATCAACGACGTAATCATTTGGCGTATAGCCCAGTTCCATCGCGGCACCGTAGACAAAAGGTTTAAACGCAGAACCCGTCTGGCGCTGGGCCTGAACGGCACGGTTAAATGCGCCGCTGGCGCGCACATCACGCCCCCCCACCATGGCACGCACTGCGCCGTCTGCACTCATCACCACAATCGCGGCCTGTGCGGTTGATCCGGCGCTGACACGTTCCTGAAACACCAGTTGCATGGCTTCTTCTGTGGCGCTTTGGATGTCCTGATCGAAACTTGTACGGATGATCACATCTTCTGTGGTGTTGCGCGTGAAAATTTCAGGGCCGGATCGCATAACCCAATCTGCAAAATATCCACCCGCTTCGGCTGCGGCGGCCCGGGACAGGGTTGCGGGGTTTTCGATTGCCTGGGCGTGTTGGGTATCTGTTAGATAGCCCTGATCATTCATCAGCTTTAGAACGGTTTCCCCCCGATCACGCGCCCGTTGAAGATTGTTTGTTGGAGCATAACGTGAGGGCGCTTTCAATAGCCCGGCAAGCATCGCGGCTTCTGCTGGATTAACCTCATTTGCAGATTTTCCGAAATATCGCTGAGACGCGGCTTCGAAACCGCGTGCACCTGCGCCCAGAAACGCCCGGTTCATGTAAATTGTCAGCACTTCTTCCTTGGAATAGCTGACCTCAAGCGCGAGGGCGTAAATGGCCTCTTTGGCTTTGCGCCACAGGGATCCGCGGCGGCAGTCTGCTTCGTAGGCGCGTTCGCTTTCCCAAGCGCTGGGATCATAGGGCACACCCAGACATAACAGTTTTGCTGTCTGCTGCGTAATGGTTGAACCACCGTTCCCGGACAAAGCGCCCCGGCCTGAACGCAGGTTGATACGGATCGCAGAGGCAATACCGCGCGGCGACACACCAAAGTGGCCATAGAAGCGTTTGTCTTCCGTTGCGACCACAGCATTGTGCAGATGTGCTGAAACGGTGCCGGCCGTGATCATTCCGCCAAACTGGTCACCACGCCAGGCAAAGACTTGGCCTTCGCGATCCAGTAAGGTAACGGACCCCCGCGCCCGTTGATCCACAAGAACGCGGTAATCATCTGGCAAGGTGGATGAAACATAGAAAACCGCTGCGGCCAGGATCAGAGCCCCGACAAGAGATGCGCGCCATGTGATTTTCCAGATCAGGCGAAATATCCAGATAAAGGGCAGCATAATCAGCCCGAGAAGACGCCGGATTGGGCCGCGTGGCGTATTCGATTTACGACGCGTGGCCTTGCGCGCGGCAGGTTTTTTGACGGTTCGCTTTTTTGCAGCGGGTTTGGCCGCACCACCCGAAGGATAGCGTCGTTCTGCCACGATCCGCTTTCGGCCGCCCGTTGAATTTCCGGTGCCTCTGGTGTTTTTACCGCTCATAATACTCTGCCCGCTTATGCGTTTTTGTCAGTTTAACGCCAGCGGTCAAAGAGTGCACGTTATATCATGAAACTCTCATCCTACCGGCAATTTTACGTTTGCACGCAATTTCCGCGTTGCGCCTTGTTTCCGGGCATATCTGCACAGCGCGCGTGCAAACAGGGGAAAAGACACAGGGAAATGGCAGAAAATCCTGTGTTTGCGTCGCATTCCCCTGAAATGCTGCAGTTGCACAATCGCGACCAGAGGAAAACACATGCCCCGAATTTCAAAACCCCTATTGCCCGGCTTATGCTTGATTGCTGGTCCAACGGCCCTGCAGGCCCAGGAGATATCCGCGCCAGATACAGGCTTTATCTTCACGACCTTCATGTTTCTGGTGTCAGGCATGCTGGTGTTCTGGATGGCGGCAGGGTTTGCGATGCTTGAAGCAGGGCTTGTGCGTTCCAAGAATGTGACGATGCAGCTGACCAAGAATATCGCGCTGTTTTCCATTGCGGCGATTGCCTATTATGCGGTTGGCTATGGGGTGATGTATCCTGGTGATGGTTGGCTGATTGAAGGTGTGTTTGGAACGATTAAACCGGCGGTTCTGGAACCTGTTGCCCTTGAAGGGGCGACGCCCGATCTGGCCTATGCATCTGTTGCCTCTGATTTTTTCTTTCAGCTCATGTTTTGCGCAACGACCGCATCCATCGTATCAGGTGCGATGGCGG
This sequence comes from Halocynthiibacter sp., assembly GCF_049608145.1. Classification (NCBI taxonomy): domain Bacteria; kingdom Pseudomonadati; phylum Pseudomonadota; class Alphaproteobacteria; order Rhodobacterales; family Paracoccaceae; genus Halocynthiibacter; species Halocynthiibacter sp. Next base: position 4 of record NZ_JBMYXF010000045.1, on the reverse strand, counting down.
AACG
>NZ_JBMYXF010000044.1:0-25130 GCF_049608145.1 Halocynthiibacter sp. | reverse complement strand
TCGCCCGCCTCATCAAACAGCTCACCGGGCGTGCCGAGATGGTCGGTGACGATATAGCTGAGGCTGCCGTTTACCTCTTGTGCGAGGGGGCGGAAGCTGCCGGGCTCAAAATGCCAGGTCGTGACTTCGGAGCGGCCATGCGCCACGCGCGTCTATTGTTTGGATACGGATCAGAAAAAGTCAGATAAACGGCTGTCTCCGTCGTCGTCTAGGATATCCAATAAAACACCATTTCGAAAGGCAATCGCTAAGGCATTAGTTGCAAGTTTTGCGGTGCATTCATGCGTTCTTCGGAATAATAATACAATGTTCACACCCACTTTTGCGATTTGCAAGTCAAAATCGTCCCCCCGCCCATTGCTCTTAGGGTTGGAGTACAGCCTAATTGGCAAGTCCCCAGAAACACCTGTGTCGCTCTTGAGCTCAGCTTCCAAAAACCTGTACAATTTTTCGGGCCTATTTGTGCGAAGCGTGTATTCATATCCCATCAAGAGTATCCGTTATGTTCCATGTGGTCGGCCGGATATCGTTGGATAATCGGCTGGGTTTTTGATTCCGATATGCGTTTCTTCAGCGATGCTAGAAGGTAATCCAGAATCATTCAATTCATTTGGACCGTGCGGTTGATGTCTTCCTGTCGATTTATGGATGTGAGCATTATTACCGCTCTTATACGGCGTCGTAGATTGGTTTCCGTATTTGTGAATAGCAACCTCAGAACCATCAGGATGAACCCAACGAGAATTTCTCTGGTTGTTGGGATTTGCAAGCGTATATCCATTGTCCCCAAGTATTTTTTCAACTTGAGTGACCGATTTCCCTTTGAGAGGCGGAAGCTTCGCCACATTCGGCGTTTTTGCAAACTGTCCTGTCTCTGAATCGTGCCAACGCTTTGACCCGGGATTGTATACCGGGCACCCAGCCAGCCCCAACGGGTCAATCCAACCGGTTGGATTGACCACATATCCATTCACCCGAATTCCACCTGCCAGACGAATGGGGTCACTGCTCAGGTAAGCGCCGCCGTCAGCGTCATAATACCGGAAGCGATTATAGCAGAAGCCGGTTTCCTCATCCTCAATCTGCCCCTGGAAACGCAGCAAACACGTCTGATACCCGGCATTATCATTCGCCGCCACCAGCCGCCGCGTGGCGAGTGTGTTGCCCCAGAGCGTGCCCTTGCGCGACCAGAGCACATCGCCCGCCTCATCAAACAGCTCACCGGGCGTGCCGAGATGGTCGGTGACGATATAGCTGAGGCTGCCGTTCAGTTCCTGCGCGAGGGGGCGGAAGCTGATTTCAGATGGATCAGCGTTATGCTAAAAAGCCCAGCAAATCACTCATAATCAAAAACGCCTATATATTCACACATTTTATCTATTGGTAAATCATTCGAAACGTCGCAATCATATAGCATCATCATTGAATGAAATTCCGAAACCCCTCTATCTTTTAAGTTTAAAATAAACTTACCCAGGAATGGTCGCACATCTTCCACATCAGGAAGGTTGCTCAATGTGATTGGATCATCAGAATGGATCGGGACAAAATCCTCTGAAGTGCCGGAAAACCGGATAGAATGATCTCTGAAGTAACCGCCTTCAAAAAGGTGGTCATGAAAGTCTTCAAACTCCCTGCTTTTTCCAACCCAAATAACAACGCGCCCATCTTTGGGATACACTGTTAGCTCTGTCATATCATAAACCCTTTAAGATGTTGCTCCAATCAGCATCAGTTGCTGAGTGGCTTAACGTATTTCTAATTCTATCCAAAGATGTCAATACTGCCTGCTTTCCGCCAAAGGCATCCGCATTGCTTAAGATACCAGAAACATCCGCGCTATACGCACCCGGGTGAGATGTATTGTGCAATATGCCTGGGGTTGCAGTTTGCCCAACCTTCCCCGGCAACCAGACGCCATTGTCTGCGCTATCAAGCGGGATTCCATGTTTTGCCAAAATTTGTCTGGCCCCTTTTGCGGACGGATCTGCTTTTTCAACGATATGGTGCGTTGCCGCCCATGCGTCTTTGGTAGGGCGCCTCACTCCAGCTTGGCGCAAACGATTCAGCATAGCGCGGTTGAGCTTTGATCCGTCGGATCCTGCTTTTGAAAACTTAGTGGCATCCTGCACCGACATGCCTGCTTCTCGCAACTCTCGATAGCGCTGCTTGCGTGCATCGCATACAGCCAAACCTAGTGGATCTACCCACCCTGCAGGCGCTTCAACATAGCTATTCGACCGCAAACCCCCGTTTATCCCCAGAGGGTCGCTGCTCAGGTAAGCACCACCATCCGCATCATAATACCGGAAGCGATTATAGCAGAGGCCCGTTTCCTCATCCTCAAGCTGCCCCTGGAAACGCAGCAGACACGTCTGATACCCGGCATTATCATTCGCCGCCACCAACCGCCGCGTGGCGAGTGTGTTGCCCCAGAGCGTGCCCTTGCGCGACCAGAGCACCTCGCCCGCCTCATCAAACAGCTCACCGGGCGTGCCGAGATGGTCGGTGACGATATAGCTGAGGCTGCCGTTTACCTCTTGTGCGAGGGGGCGGAAGCTGCCGGGCTCAAAATGCCAAGAGGTGGTTGTGGATGTGCCGTTGGCTGCAAGGCGGGTCTGTTGAGACAGCAGATTGCCATCCCAGAGATAGCTGACCGACACACCGGCATCGGGGCCAGCGGAGCAGCGTTTGGCGATCCGACGCCCAAAAGGATCATAGCTGTAATGCCAGACTTCGCCCCGGTCCGAGGCGGCGCGTTTCAGCTGATCCCGCAGCCCCCAGGCAAAGCGCCAGGTGACAGGCCGGAAGCCTTTGCGCGCGACACGTTTTGAGATGACACGCCCGTTCTGGTCATAGGCATAGGTCGTGTCTCCGCGCCCTTCAATCCGTCCACCGCTGGCGTATGAAAAGCGGCTTTCATCATAGTGATCCTGTTGAGGAGCATAAAGGGATTGTGCAGCCCCTGATCGGGTTTCCGCAACTGAGGCAATATTGCGGGCAGCTGTGTAGTTATATTGTTCTTCCTGCAACTCGCCCGGCAAGGCTGTCCGTCCGTAAGAAGCCTTCGTCACCTGAGCGTTTTCATTATAGCTGTAACGCGTTGTTCCCCAACGATGATCTGCGATCTCCGTCGGATTAAAGGCCCGGTCATAGCTGTAGCGGCGTTGTGTGCCAAAACCTCTGGCGCTGTTGCCGTATGTCAGATCCTCAAGCCAGCTGCGCGGATCACTTTTGTCGATCTGTGACGCACCGGCGTGGCGTCCGGCCAATTGTGTTTTAAGCTGCCCGGCCCGGTCCCATTCCTGCACCTGAGTGAAACCTGCAGCCGTTCCCCGCAGAACCTCACGCCCGGCCCGATCATATTCAAGGGCAAGCGGCGCGTTATTGCCAATGACGAGCGCCTCCAGACGGCCGCCAGGGCTATAGTTCCATGTGCTGCGTTGCCCGTTCAGTTCACGCGCAATCCGCGCCCCGGTATCAGGATCATATTCAGAGAGGATTTCAACACCATTGATCGCCTCAGATACCACACGGCCCAGCATGTCGCGATCATATGTGATACAGGCATCCTGGTTTTCAGCACTGATCAGGAAACCTTTATCGTCATAAGTGAACTCTGTGGTTTCACTTTGATCGCCCTGCGCCACCGATTCTTTCAGCAACTGCCCTTTTTCGCTGTACTCATAGAGGTGGTGCACATCCCCGGAAGCCTGTTTTTCAACCAGTTGATCCCGGACGTTATAGCGGAAACGGAACACCCGCCCGGAAAAATCCTCTTCGCGGATCAGGCGTCCGATCGCATCATAGGTATATGTCCAGGTCTCGCCACTCTCATTGGTGACCTGCGTCAGACGTGTATTCCGGTCATATCCAAAGCAGACCTTCCCCCCGAGAGGGTCCTCAATAGACTTCAGAAGATCAAAGGCACCATATTCATACGCTGTGCTTTGTTTTTCACCGTTGATATGCCGGACCAGAAGCCCTTCAGAGTTATATATATTTTCAATTCGGGCCTCATTCGGCAGCAATGCTGTGTGCAGCGCCCCTCTGGGGTTCTGTGGCCCGGGCATATAGCTATATTCCGCAGCCCCGCCTTCTCCGTCCTCTGATCGGATAAGACGCCCGTGCACATCATGTTTAAGCAGTACTTCGCGACCATCCGGGTCAATGACAGCTTCCAGCCGGTGATGATCATCATAACGATAGATGACTTCTGCTTTATCGCTGTCACGGATGCTGCGGCGCAGGTTCCCATTCTGGTCATAGCGATGCCGGGTCATGTTACCTGAAGGATCAACAGTAGTTGTCAGGTTCGCCCGGTCATCATAGGTATATTGCCAGGTCTCATCCGCCCCATTCTGAACGGTTTTGATCAGGCCGTATTCATTGTAGTCAATTTTTGAAACACTACCATCATGTGATGTGACCGCAATTATTTCACTATAATCGTTATAGCTATAGCAGGTTTCCCGCCCCTCCGGGTCAATATCCTTCAGGCGGTTTTTCAGCGCGTCCCATTCCGTTTCCCAGACGCGTCCCAACTGGTCGACCTGCTTGGTGATCAGCTGATCCTGATTGTAATAAAATACCTCAGTCGAACCATCATCATAAGTCAGAGTGTTACAGCGTTTTTCGTCATCATAATGAATGGTGCCACCGTAGTGTCCGGACACAGCGCGTGTTTCCACAACCCGCCCCAGATCATCCAGACGGTAGTTAACCACAGTCTCCTGACTGTCGCGCCACTGGATCATCCGTGCATGAGCGTCATACTCATAGAAAAACACCCCTGAGTGCAGGGCCCGAACCTCACTCAGGCATTTATCCTTATGTGCGGCAGTCAGCAGCGCTTCACCGGATAGAGATACGGATTTAAGCAGGCCCCGGTCACTTACCACCTGCAACTCATACCCGTCCGAATGGATAATGCGTGACAAACCATCCTTGCCATATTCAAAACGAATATGATTGCCGTTCCGGTCCCTGATTTCGGACAGAAAACGCTTGTTACCCCTCACCTCAGCAAAACTGTAAATCCACTGCTGAGCGTAATTCAAAATGCGCAGGACAGAGCTGCGCTGACCATAGAGATGGAAACGCCCGTTGGTCAGGTTGATGGCATTGACCTCATCCGTTTTCGCAGAAAAGCCAAGCGTGACCCCTTCATCAGTGATGTAATCAATGCTTTCGTCCTGAAGCGTCAGATGTGCGGACCAGTTGTCGGCCCAATTGCGGCCATAAAATCCGCCAAAACCTCCGGAGGAACGGTAGAAACGAGTTAACTCAAGCGGAATTGTTCCCGGAAGTACAATATCCGTGCGCACATCGATCATATCACCGGAAACAACATCAACCGGGTCATTCTTACAGGTCGAACAATCGCTGTCCCGGTTTTTGTTGGCGGTCGCTGTGTCCGCGTCTGCGGCGTCGCGGGATTTGTTATTCGGAGTGCCTGCCTCTGCATCTGCCGGTCGCCGCGGAGGTGCGTCGCCATCGCCCCCCCGGTTTCGCTTGCCACGCCCGCCACCGCGCGGGAAAGGAATGAAATTTGAAGCAACCCCGGCCCAACGCAGCCATTCCGGCACAGAATTTGTAATCGGCAAAGGCGGAGCGCCAGTTGCCATAGTAACGGCAATCGTTGTGCAGAACTCATTGATTTTACCGTCGCAGGTCGTGCGGTGACCGCCACGCGAAACTTGTTGATTGTTGGCGTAAACAGTTTCAGCACCCTCAGCCAGCATGGGAACGCCGGTTTCATGCGGGCCGCTGGGGTGATCAGAACATTGTATCGGATCGCCCCGCCGAGCGACGGGCTTCCCCTCAAAAAACACATTGGGCGAGCCGTTCAGGATCATCCCCTTGTTCGCACCATACTGCCCCATCGCACTCATGGCACCACCTACGAGTCCCCCAGCCGCAGCAGCAGCGGCAACCACAAGGAGTGCCGCACCGCCTGTCGCAATCACGGCGCAGGCAACCGCAGCCCCTACAACCGCGGCCGCGATGATCCCCCAGACCCCGAGGGATTTCTTTTCATGGGCGATTTTGTGGGTCATTGTCGCGGGCTGTTCGACATCCTTCCCAACCTTTTCCCAACCCAGAATGCTTTCTGCAAACCAGCTGCCCATCTTGGCACCAGCATATCCGGCAACCGCCCCCACTGCGGCCCCGACAGCAACCGGCACAGCAGCAGCGGCCCCGCCAACCGCCGCCGCCGTTGCTGCGCCACCATACATCAGCCCCTTCCCGAACGTATCGCTTTCCATTGTCTGCAATACAGCTTCACGGGTAGAAATATTCGGGTCTGACCAGGCCGCTGCAACATTGGACATATCCTGACCGTTCAGAGCAAAAGCTCCGGTCACTGCCCCCATGACACCTCCGCCACTACCTGCGCTATCAGCGCCGGAGGCAATTCCATTCAGGTTTGAAGCCGTTTGCATAACAGAAACTCTTTACAAAAACAGGTTTATGACCGGGCTTTGAAACTTTCCAGGATGCCCCGTGCATTGGAAATCTGACTTTCGGTAAATCCACCTGGCATCGTTGCAGTCAAGATCAATGAGCGGCTTTCGCTTTGTGGTAGAATTGCCATCAATTGATGCAATTCACCCTGCGGCGAAGTCCAAGTGTAATCCACCAGTACAGCCTCCTTCCCATCGATGGTGACAGTGCCGGACTTGTTCTCTGTAAAATCATTGAAATTTTCAGAAAGCTTATCCAGTTCCCTCCGGGCATATGCCGTAAAATCCATCCCCCAGGGTATATTGTCACGTGCAATGGTAATCGTGAAACCCGTACCAGCTGAGCCGGGCGATGAAAGGATATTGATCGACTGATCCGTCCAGTCTTCCGGGATCTCAATTTCCCCTTCATCAATATGATATGCTTTCATTTACTTGTCCTTGTTCAGATGAATGACCGGACCATCAAGGCTGATACCCTGTCCGTTCAGAGTGATCTTGCTTGGTCCGTGCTGAAGTTCGATCCGGTCTGGCAACAACACAATCTGACTGTTAACCACCCGCAGAGTGATCTGATCCGTTGCTTCATGCAGCTGCGTGCCCGGTCCGGCTTCCCCTCCGACAGCAGTGGTGTTGATCACTGTCGCTTTGGCTGCGCGGGTCAGAGCAATGGTTTCCGTCAGATTGCCGCTGTCGATATTCTTTGTCTCATCCCCGGTTTGCAGGGTCACAGTCCGGTTCCCCGCCTCAACCGTCAGAGTTTCATTGTCCTTAATTACTGTATTCATGTCTTTTTGCGCATGCATATACAGTTCCTGCTTGCCGCCTTCGTCTTCAAAGCGAAGCTCATTCGCGCCGGCGCCTTTATGTGTCGCAGATTTCAGAACCGTCTGAGTTTTCGCCCCTGGCAGATCCAGGCTGCCCTTGTTTTTGGCGTTATGCGTGCGCCCTACGATAATTGGCTGATCCGGATCTCCTTCCAGAAAAGAAACAATTACCTCATGGCCCACCCGTGGGATGATCACGCCGCCCATTCCGCCACCTGCCCAGGGTTGACTTGCGCGAATCCAACAACTCGAAAATTCATCCGTTTTGCTGCCGCGATCCCAGGGGAACTCTACCTTTACCCGACCATGTTCATCACAATAGATTTCCTCACCTTTAGGTCCGGCAACCGTGGCCATCTGTGTGCCTTCTACTTTGGGTTTATCAATGCGCGGCGGCCTGAAAGAACGTGTGGAAGGCATGGCCGATAGCTGGTTTTCATATCGGGTTTCAGCATCCCCCGCCTCGTCTTCCAGCACCCAGCCCTGTTCACCATGATGCCGTACAGAAGTGATCAGCCAGTTGCCATTCAGGTCCGGACGTGGATGCTCCAAAACAGGAAGAACACCACCTGCGAAAGCATTCCCAACATTTGTTTTCATACGGGCAGTACGGGCGTCTCGTCGCAGTTCTTCCATGCGATATTTCTTGAACCGCTCACCTGTTGCACCATCCTTAAAACGTGCCGGGTATTCGTACATCCGGTAGGCGTCCAATACACCGCTGTCTTCCGTCTTAAGTGCTCCGGTCGCCATCTTGGCTGCGGGGTTTTTGAAGGTGTAGTCATTCAGTTCAACCCCGCCAGGACGGATTTGTTCCCGAAAATGTAATTGCGAAATTACCAGATCATCAGACCGGCCGCCCGGCACAGGGTTATAGATCGGAGGACTGAGCGTTTCCGTCAGAGGATTCAGCTGGGTGGTATCCGTCATAACAAGCGTATGCTGCCCGCCATTCGTATGCTCAAAATAGTAGGCGATACCTTCTTCTGCCAGCAGTCGTGAGAAAAACTGATAGTTCAACTCGTTATACTGCACGCAGTACTCACGCATGGGTCGTGTATCCTCGAGTTGCCAGCGGTAATTCACGATACCGCATTCGCTCAGCAGGATTTCCGCGATATCCATGACATTAAGTTTCTGAAAAATCCGGCTGTCAGACCCGAAACGCATACGATGCAGCGAAGGGCGCAGCTTTAATCTGTAGAATGTAAAAGACTGACCACTGTCGCCCTGCTCAAACCCGGACACAACGCCATTGAAAAACCGGACATTCCCCAACTTGTCTTTCAGAACCAGGCTGGCAGGCTGATCTACGATCGAAGCAAAATCAATCGCCGCATCCCGGCTGGCAAGATTGATGTTAATTTCAAACAGGTCAGATATGCCTTCATATGCGTCAAAGGATACAACACGCAGAGCTCCAATCTCACCCTGATAAGCCGGACATACAAAAGCGAATTCAATCCATTTCCGGTCCTGTTCACCACCCGCCTGTGGTGCGGCTGACAGCAACCCCGCAAGAGGCATTCCGGATGTTACGGAAGATCCTGAGGCACCACCCAACGCACCGGTGAACGCGCTAACCGCCTGGGCGATTTCACCACCACCCGATTGTGCAGCAAGTGCTTGCACGGCAGGGGCCGCCTGTTGCAGCACGGTTGAACTGGCGAGTTTATCCGCCAGAACAGACTGAGCTTTCTTTTGGATCGTATCTCTCGCCATATCCTTAAGCTGAGAGCCGATTGCTTTTGCATCAGGCACAGAAACAGGCATGGTTGTCTCCCGACATAAATACTCTGAACTCGAAATCCCTCCCCCAGTACTGATCGGGGAAGGGGAAACTCTTTACCATACAAGACGGTCTTACGCCTGAATTGGCGCACGCCAGTCGTCGGAACCGGATGTGCCAGCCACAACATGTTCCCACATGATTTTGCGGTAAGTCATCTTGATGTCGACCAATTGTGTGTAGTCGGTGGTCGCGGGATCTTTGGCGTGCGGCATGGCGCAATTGATGTCCACGATCAGCGCTTCTTCCAGAGCGGTGGTGAAGAAATGTACCTGCTCAGAGGCTTGCGTGCGGTACCATTTCAACTCGACCTTGGTCAGAAGTTCGCCTGTTGTCAGAGCGTTATACATCAGTGGTACAGCTTTGTTCAGGGTGCAGGTGAAGGTAAACGGCTGGTGAATACGGGTGCCGGTTGGGTTGCCTGATTGTGGGTCACGCGGGGTGATTACGCCGTGGTTAAAGGCCTGAACCATGATCTCATCTTCATGGCCCGCCTGCCATTCATTGGTGATGGAATCAAAGGTTGTTGCGCCCTGAGAGATCAGGCCCTGGGTTTCCCCTTCGATGGTGAGATAGGCTGGCATTGGCATGAGGAATACTCCTGAAACTGGTTAATATATCGACGGCAAATCACCGTTCCCCTTAACCTGCTTCAGGGCGTTGAGCAGAAAAAAGCCCTTTTTTAACTTTTTTCAAAAATCACGAAAATCCAAGCAACCATCTGTCAATAAACATAAAAGTGCCAAATCCTCAAAATTAAACCGGGCGAAAATTCGCTCGATTTAGGGGGTGCGGGCGAAATCTCGCCCGATTAGATAGTTTGCACGCACTCGAATGCCGACATGATTCGCAATGTCTGTAACATCACTTTGCGACAAATGCGAAACTGAATATACTCGTCCAAATCCAAACATAGCATTCCTAGGCTCAGGACACATAACCAATAAATGACGATGGCGGCGAGAGCGATTGCCGAGCGGAAGACCTTGGGGCATCGGTCGTAGCGTGTTGCAACACGACGCCAGTCCTTGATTCTGCCGAACATGATCTCGATACGGTTGCGATGTTTGTATGTAAAACGCGGAGCAATATTGGGCCACAGAAGCGGCTGCATTTTGCAGTTGTAGCGGAGTAAAATTCCGCCAGTTTGTGTCCTTCATTTAGTCGGAGGGCGGGAGGTGTATTCTGTGGATATTTATCGTCGTGTGCGCCGTGCCTGTTTGAAGGACGGCATGTCAGCTCGAGAAGCGGCGCGTTATTTCAACAAGGATCGTAAGACGATCGCGAAGATGCTGCGCCATGGGCTGCCTCCTGGGTATCGCCGCTCAGAACCGCCACATCGTCCAACCCTTGATGCTTATGTTGGTGTCATCGATGAGCTACTGCGCGCCGACAAAGCCCTGATCAAAAAACAGCGTCACACATCGAAGCGCATTTTTGACGGACTTGGACGCGCGGATGGGACGACCAGTTGCCGAGTATGGAGCCTGTGATCATGTCAGCACGCGGGCCACATCGATCTCGATGATGCGTTACAAAGGCAATGATTCCTCGGTGCCGGTGGCCTATGCACACCATGACGTTCATGAGCGTCGGTTTGTGCATGAGGTGATCATTGGATGTGGCAACGGGATTATTGCGCGTCATAAACGATCTTACGCGTCAGCGAATATGATCTTTGACCCGATCCACTTCTTGCCGCTGCTTGAGCAAAAGGTCGCTGCCTTGGACTAGGGCGCCCCTTTGCAGCTTTGTGCTTCTGAGAACAAAGGTCACATCCACTATCTGGCCCGCCTGTGTGAAATGGAGCTGATCGACCGCGAACGGTGGATGATTGAACGGCGGGCTAAAGCGGCGAAGTTCCCAAGCACCAAGAGCCCCCTTCTCGCGCATGTTCACATGCGCTGCCGGGCAGTGGATGTGACGACATGGATCGCAGGGAGAATATCATCGCCCTAGGACCATCAGGCACGGGCAAAACACACATCGCTTTGGGGCTGGCTGCGTGTCAGAGAGGACTGAAGGTTCGCTTCACGACAGCAGCGGCATTGGTCCATGACCTGATTGAAGCCTAGGATGAGCGCAGATTGCAGCGTCTACAAAAGCAATTGACCAGCCAGCCCCTCTTGATCACCCCCTCTCATCGCTCGCAAGCAAACGACTGTCGGGCAACGGACGAGCTGGGCTTTGTGCCCCTCAGATAATCAGGCGCGGAATTGCTCTTTAAAGTCATATCCCAATGCTACAAACGTGGGTCCATCATCATTACCTCGAACCAGCCCTTCGATGAGTGGACAGAAGTCTTTGGCTCAGAGCGGCTGACCGGCGCGTTGCCGGATCGCTTGACCCACCACGTCCAAATTCTGGAAATGAACGGCGAAAGCTATCGACGCAACATAGCCGTAACAAACAACAGTAATCAAAGCTGAATAAAGATCAGAACAATGTTGGCCTTACAACCAGCATGCGCTTTGGCACGCGTTAGCTATATGACAAGCACTCGCGCCAAAGCGCAACACAACATCAAACGCAGTGGCTCCTTGTTGCGCCGCGATCTGGTCCCTTTTTACTCTGCGATTGACAGCGGCGGGAGAGTTTCGCTGCGGCTAGATACATTGTCGCACGGTAGATGAAGGATTTGGGCCTTGAGGGCGTTATGCGCGGCAAAAAGCCAAAGACAACAATCCCAGACAAGGCGCTGCTATACCCGTTGGATAAGGTGAATCGCCCATTCAATGCACCCGCGCCGAATGTACTCTGGGTGAGCGACTTCACCTAGGTCGTGACATGGCAGGGTTTTGTGTATGTAGCCTTCGTCATTGATGTCTCTGCACGCCGTATCGTTGGCTGGCGTATCAGCCGCACGGCGACCGCCGGGTTCGTCCTCGACGCTTTGAAAAGGCGGTGCATCAGCACCAACCTGGCTCTGGCCTGACGCACCATTCCGATCGCGGATCGCAATACTTGTCCATTCGCGACACTGAACGATTGGCGGAAGCTGAGATCGAACCGTTGGTTGGCAGTATCAGGGACTGTTACGACAATGCTCTGGCCGAAACGATCAATGGGCTGTTCAAGGCAGAAGTCATTCACCGGCGTGGCCCATGGCGCAACTTCGATGCTGTGGAATACGTAACATCGGAATGGGTCGATTGGTTCAACAATCGTCGACTGTTCGAACCCATCGGGAATATCCCGCCAGCCGAAGCAGGGACAAACTTCTATGCAGATCTGGAAAGATCAGACGTGGCCGCGTAACTAAGACAAATCAGCCTCTGGCAAACCCAGCACGGTTCAGAAATCCATGGTTGAGTTGACTTGCGGGTATACAGGTTAATGTGGATGTATTCGCCCACGAATATGCCATTGATGCAATATTGCATCATCATATTTTGTGTCACATCTTGTCGCAGTCGGTATTAAGATACCCACATTGTACGGCTATTATTCAACTTGTCGCAATAGTGAATCAAATCAAGGGGCATTGTTCACGTAAGGGTAACATTAACATTTTCGATGCATCCTGAGGGTGATGTTGGGCGTTTTTTTTGCCTAAAATTGATGCGCATCTATATAAAAACTAAAATTTAGATGGTAAGTATAGAGAGTGTTGATTTAACAAGGTGGAAGTGATTATGCGTGAAACACTCGTGATCTCATTCAATAAAACTACCCTTCTTCAGCCACTCTCTATGGTTCAAAAAAATAGGGGGTGCGGTGAAGGCTATCCTTCGTGGCGAGGTCAATTTATCTGGCAGGAGCACAGGATGAAGAGCACACCTTGATCTGTTGATTGCGCATAAACGCGTAATTTTCACACCCATTTAGTAGTATTGAGTTCGGCTTTCACACGACCCACCGATGCGTGGAGTGAGCAAAAACAAGTCCAGTGGATGTTCAAAACGTTGAGCGAATTAAGGAAGAAAGATTTAACATGTCATCTATAGATTTTGGCCGGACAACTGGTACCATCCGTAATGGTTTCGATGAAGTTAGCAACAGCAGCGATTCCTCGGTGCAGCTGTCAAACGGCAATATGGTGTATGTATGGCGTGACAATGGTCTCCGAGTGGGCGAGCTACCCGTGCAACAATCGTTGTTCATGCGTATTGTGCGCCCTGATGGCACATCAACTGGTGACATTAAAATAAACCAGTATGAAGGTTCACATACCGACTTTGACAATCCGCCCAATAATTTTGGCGGTGTATCCCTCACTGGCACTACCGAATTTGGGTACAACCGGGGCGCAGCGGTTTCGATCTCTGAATCTGCATCGGGTGGTATCAATGTCTTTTACCATTCTAAGGGGCAGGCATTTGCTGATGATCCCGCAAATGAACTGCGGGATGCGGTAACATTATACGCGCGAAGCTTTGATGCCGATGGCAACGCGACAGCGGCACAACCCAATGGTGGCAATGAAATTCGCCTCGAACCGACGGGCACTCTCGCCAACCCTGATGGAGCTGACGCAGGGGGCAGTACCCACACGCGGCTGTTGGATAACGGCAATACGCTAGTGACCTGGATCGAAAGAAATGAAGAGGATGTCCTGACATGGAAAACCATGGTTCTGGACGCAAACCTGAACACGGTCAGCCCAATAACAGAGCACTTCCCTGTCGGTGATGCTTTCGATCCTTCACAATCTCCGGCTCCGGCAATCGCTGAATTCGATCAGATGCGCAACATCGACTCAGAAGAGTTGAGTAATGGGAATATCCTTTTTACTGGCCAGGGGCGTTTCGTTGGGAATGGTTTTACAGGCGCTGACGATTACAATGAAGCAGAACTGTATTCCTGGGTTATTAATCCAAGCACCAATGATGTCGTAAGTGGCCCTACGCGGGTCTCGCCTGTTGAAGACTTCATTCACTACACCAGCGAATGGATGGATGTGGATCCGACAACAGGAAATCCGGTTTTATTTAGTTACATCAGCGGTGGCTTCACAAGACCTGTGGTTGTGTTTGAATTCGGGGCCGATGGTGCCCTTACGGGATCAAAGTCGATTGATGTGGATCCGGAAACACCTGCAGGCCTTAGTGGGACTGCCCGTGCGAGTGCCTTTGCGTACGATGGTGGTGGCAACCTCGTTCACATGTATGTCGTGAGCACCAATAGCCCCGGTACAACTGAGACTGTCGTTTCGAAGATATACCATACCGATGGAACCGTAACCGGGCCGACGGTGGAATATCAAACGACTGATGCCTTTGGTTTTGAACAAGCAAGTTTGTACATGAAGGAAGATGGGACCTTTCAGTATACTGCAACGGCTAATATCACCGCTGGTAACGGACAAAACCATTCCGAGCAATGGGGCGGGGCGTTTAATATTGCTGGGGCTACAGCACCCCCTCCGCCCAGCGATGGTATTGTTTCCGGGACAAGCGGTGCAGATGTTATTGATACATCGTACACGGGTGACCCTGACGGTGATAAGGTCGATAGCAATGACGCTGTAAATGGTCATTTCGGTGCGGCAGATGGGTCGAATGACGACTATATCCAAGCTGGCGGTGGGAACGACGAAGTCTATGCGGGCGCCGGCGCTGACCACGTGGAAGGCGGCTCTGGGCACGATGAAATTTATGGTGAGGGCGGGAACGACAATATTGACGGCGGCACCGGGAATGATGACATTGATGGTGGCACCGGGAACGACACGATCCTGGCCGGTGATGGCGATGACACCATCACAGGTGGCGCCGGCAATGACACGATGGAAGGCGGCCGTGGCGATGATACTTTCATCCTCGCGAACGGTTTTGGCACCGACACAATTGATGGTGACACCGGCCAGCAAAACAACGGTGGCGATGCAATTGACGCCTCTGCCATCACAGGTGATATCACCCTAGACCTAAGCCAAAACGGGGCGGCGGATCAAGAAAGCGGCACGCTGACCCGTGGCGGAAACGTTGCGACCTTTGAAGAAATTGAACGGATTACTCTGGGCAGCGGTGATGACACGGTCATCGGATCCAGCGGCAATGACACCAATATCAATCTTGGCACCGGTGCAGATACCTTCACCGGTGGAGCCGGGAATGACAGCGCAGATCTTGGCAGTGACAACGATACCGACACCATTGTTCTGAACAATGGCGACGGGAATGATACCTTTACAAGCTTCAGCGGTCCGACCTCTAATGGTGCTGGTGGTATTACGATCCCAACGGGCATTGACCAATTGGATGTTGGCGGTCTGACCAAGGACGGCACCAGCGGCACAGACCCGATTAATGTGACGGACATTGACCCTGCGGATGTGACTGTCTCAGGCAGCAACATCACTATCAATTTCCCGGATGGCACGACTGTCACCCTTGAAGTGCCAGACACCTCTGTCTTTACAGACCCCGATACCCGTGTCGCAGCGCTGGTGGCCATTGGTATTCCGCCTGCGCCTGCGGATGGTATCGTATCCGGTACCAGCGGTGATGATATCATTGATAAGAACTATGAGGGCGACCCTCATGGTGACAAAGTTGACAACAGTGATGCTGTAAACAATCATTTTGGTGCGAATGACGGATCAAATGACGACTATATTCAGGCCGGCGCCGGGAACGACACCATTAATTCAGCGAATGGTAACGACCATATCGAAGCTGGAACCGGAAATGATACGGTCAATGCCGGTAAGGGCAATGATAACGTCGATGGTGGCGCAGGCGATGATAACATTGACGGTGCTGGTGGTCACGATATCATTGATGGCGGCGCTGGTGATGATACGATCAAAGGCGGTGGCAGCAACGACACCCTGACCGGTGGTGATGGCGATGACAGCTTTATCTACACGAACAACTACAACCGCGACACGATCGTTGGTGGCGAAGGCGCGGAAGATAATGGCGGGGATGTTCTTGACGCCACGGGTATGACGGCCAATGCGACCCTTGATCTGCGCCATGATGGTGACGACATCGGGACTAACGCTGTCAATACAGGTGGTATCGATGACAATGAATCTGGTCGCCTATATCGCAGCAACACCCATCGGGTTGACTTTCAGGAAGTTGAAAAATTCCTACTGGGCAGCGGCGATGATCAGGTCTTTGGCTCTAATGCTGGCGACACAGTGCATACCGGCGACGGTGACGATACTGTGGACGCGGCCGACGGCAACGACCACATCACCACAGGCGGTGGCAATGACACCGTGGATCTGGGCGCAGGGGACGATACGGTTGTTATCTCTACCGGCACGAACGCTCTGACCGGCGGCACCGGCACTGATACGCTAGAGGTCGATGACAGCGCGACCGGTCCGATTGTTGTAAATGTTGATGACCTAGGTGACGGGACATCCGTGCTGGATGGTGGCACATCCACTCTGGATGGCATTGAAAACTTTGTTGGCCTAGACACAGGTGATACCGATAGTATCACCCTGACAACTCTGGTGACTGACCGGACGACGATCTCGGGTATTGATACCACCGCAGCCGTCGGGACTTATACGCCCGATGACGGAAGCGGGGCTATTGCGTTTGGTGGCCCAGGCGAGCCAACCCTTGCCAGCATCCTTGCCAATAGCGGCTCTAAAGGTTCTATCAGCATCACCGATGGGGATGAAAGCGGCACAATCGGGAACATCTCTTTCAGCGAGATGGAAACGATCAACTTCAACATTGACGCTGTTTGCGTTGCCCGCGGCTCTGGCATTATGACGGATATGGGCGAGGTTCTGGTTGAAGATCTCACCGAAGGGATGCACATTCTGACCATGGACAATGGCTATCAAGAATTGCGCTGGATCGGATCACGCACTGTGCCTGCGCAAGGGAAACTGGCCCCTGTGCGCGTGCGTGCTGGCACGCTTGGCGCGGATCGGGATCTGTATCTTTCACAGCAGCACCGCATCCTGTTGCAGGGCTACCAGGCAGAACTTCTCTTTGGTGAAGACGAGGTGCTCGTTCCTGCAAAGGCCCTCGTGAATGATTGCACAATCAGCATCCAATCGGGCGCGAAAGTTGAATATTACCACTTGATGTTCGATCAGCACGAAATCGTCTTCAGCAACGGAATGGCAACGGAAAGCTTCTTCCCAGGGGGAACTGCGATGTCCGCTCTGGAACATGCCGCCCAAGAGGAAGTTCTGTCTCTCTTCCCTGAGTTGGCAATGGATGTTGCAAGCTATGGCAGCACGGCCCGCCCGTCTGTCCCAACTTATGTCGGTACGATCATCGACCTCTGAGGGGTCTGTTGCATTAACTGTTTCAGGCCCCATAAAGGTCTGTTTTCTATGATTATACATTCATTTGAACAGGTCTTTTACGAATCTCATTTCACCACTGACCTGAGCCCCAAGTTTCCTCCAGCTTTGCGCGGAGCTCTTGGGGTTAAATCGTTGGCGTTAAGCCGCCATCTTGTCCATTGTCTTTCTCTGCAAAAATTCCAACGGTGTAAGGTTGCCCAATGCTGAATGTGGTCCGTTGCCCGGCAGGACATGCTTGCATATGTTCGAGAGGGGGCGCTGGTTTGGACCATAAGGCAATGCCATTGGTTTTCTTGTACCCAAGGCTCGCTTCCCCCCCTGCGGCGCACCTGAAGCTTTTCATCGATATAAATGGCCCCACCTTCCCGCGCGATCATCACGTGGACACGACCGCAACCAAACCATCGCCGTTCTCGCGAAACCCGTTTGGTTGCATCTTGCAGTTCGGCATCATCACCATGACGCGGCAGATACCGCACAGTTGATCTATCGATCTGCAAAACATCACACGCCCGCCGCTGAATGACTTGATGGGTTTCCATCAGATGCGCCACAGCTTTCCGCTTTCCAACGGGCGTCACCATTTTTTTGAATTGATGTCTCCCAACATTGCATTGTCGAGCATCTGTTCTGCCAACAGCTTCTTCAGCTTGCCGTTCTTACCTTCTAGGCTCAGGACCCATTAATTCTCTTGAGGTTATGTTTAGGCTATGGTTCACCGCCCCCACTGGTTTGGGCGTGATAATAAACAATTTGTACTGGTTAAGCGACGATCAAATGGCCCGACTTCGGCCGTATTTTCCAAAGACTCGAGGGAAAGCTCGGATTGATGATAAGCGTGTTGTGAGTGGGATTATATTCATCAATCGCAATGGGTTAAGGTGGTGGGCGCACCTGCTGAATATGGGCATCCATAGACGCTATACAATCGCTGGAAGCGCCTCCTCTCACACATTCTACGAATATGTTGCCGGGCAGCGGGAGCGATCTTGGTGTCTTCGTTCGGATTATGAATGGTTTGGCTGCCGAAGCACCCGGCAACAATACTATTGCTATGGATGCCACTTATCCACTGTCCGGCAGTGGTTTGCCAGCAAACCAAGGGTGGCATGAATACCAACTTGCATGCGGTAACCGGCACTGCCGGACGGCCAATACGGATTGTCATTACGGCGGCATCACTGAAACTGTTCCCTCGACCAACCAGTTATTGCACCTCTGTCATGGCTGTTGAGTCTCCGCAGACAGCGTTGGAACTGTTGCAACAGGCGCGAAAAATCGCAGGCGATGCGATTTCGGCCTTTGAACTGATCCAGGGGAGCGGCTTTGAATTTCTATCCGAAACGATGCCAGACCTGCACCAACCGTTTGAGGACAGTCCGGATTGGTCAGTTCTGATCGACCTTGGTCTTGGGGACACCCAGAATGGCGAAGACATGCTGATGGAATTGTTCGAATTCGGTCTGGAGGCCGGATTGGTGCCTGACGGGTTGATCGCGCAATCCGAAACGCAACGCAACGATTTCTGGAATGCACGCGAACATATCCCCGAGGCCAACCGCCTGATCGGAGCGATAGCCAGCCATTACGTTTCCCTCCCACTTGGAAATATACCACATTTTGTCGAAAACACGATCAGCGAACTCCAGGGCCTTGCGCCGCTGCGCATCAATTTCTTCGGCCATCTTGGCGATGGAAATCTACACTTCAACGTCTTTCCGCCTAAGGGTGAGGTCCGTGACGCGTATATGGGTTTGAAGCCGCAGATAGATGAGTTGGTTTATGATGCGATTCACAAGCTACAGGGATCGCTCAGTGCGGAACACGGCATCGGAAGAATAAAGGTGAATGCGCTTGAGAAATACACGGACCCAGCCAAGTTTGCAGCATTAAAGGCGATTAAAAACGCACTTGATCCAAGGGGCATTATGAATCCCGGAGTCGTTCTTGATAACTACATCGAACTGTGAAAGTCGCCGACTTCATTAAGTGCAACGTCGTGATCAAATAGCCCTTTGATTGGCCTGGGTCATGCAAGGTTGGCTCTTGGCTATATGCGCTTGCATTTTCCAAAGTTCACTTTCAAATTTTCCCCATAATAAGTCACCCCATAACGCTATATCTAGCATACACGGGGGCGATTGTAGCTATGATGGCGAAGCGCAAAAGCGGGCGATGGTGCTATAGGTTCCATACCCCACATCCGACTTTCCGGAAGCAAGGTCAGGATGTGGGCATGCTTTGGATTGTTAAGGCAGATGCTGCGCCGGACATCGACACTTTTATTGTGATCGCTGTCCGATGTCAGCACCTGTGGGACAGAATTGAGATTTAGCTAGGTGTTCAGTCCCGGCATCTGGAGGATCCGGTTCAGAAGTCCCGATTTTGCGAATGTATCCGTACGCCGTTAGATCGCTGAGTGTCTTGAAACGGTGCGCACCATTGTAGGCATCTAGGAAATCGCCGAGATGCATGCGGAGTTGGTCATGGCTGTCGTAGTGACCGCGTTTGACAACCGCATCCTTGATTGTTCGGTTCATGCGCTCGACCTGACCATTTTTCCAAGGGTGATTTGGCTGGTCAGGCGATGCTCCTAAGTCTCGCGCTTGCGCCAATTGGCTACCGCTTTGACATTGACCCCAAGTTCCCGGCCCGACGTCACTCACTTCACAATTGCATCTGCACCGCAGGAAAGCGGATGCCCGGGGCAAGGGGCAATTCAACCGCGCCAACCCGACGAAATCCGATCGCCTGATAGAACCCTTCGGCATTCAACGTGGACAGGCAGTCAAAGCGGGTGATGCCCTCCTGTGCTGCCTGATCCAGTGTGTGGCGCAACAGGGCACGCCCGATGCCGCGCCCCTGATGGGCGTGATGGGCCACCACATGGCGGATATGTGCGGTGCCTGGAAGGGATTTGCGCCCGCCAGGGGCCTCGATGCTATAGCCCCCGGCCCCAAGCAATTGCCCGCCTTCACTTTCGGCCAAGAAATACCGGCCAGAACGCAGCAAGCGCATATTCGCACCTGCGATCTTTGGCATAGCAAGGGCCAGAACCGATGGCGCATAATCCGCGGCCAGCATTTTTGGGTAGCTTTGCGACAACAGCCGATCCACCGCGTCATAGTCCCGCTTTCGGGCGACACGCAGGGTAATCATCTGACCACTGGCCGTCTGCACGCGGGTGGCGCGTGGCAGGATGGCTGTGAAGGCGTTCAGGTCTGATAAATGCTGCATGGTCTTCTCCGGCGGGGTTCAGCTATGGGCTGTTGAGGGGGCGCGGGAGGGTCCAAAAAGAAAAACCGCGCTTCCCGATGGGGTTGCGCGGCTTTTGCTGTGTCTTATATCGAAGGGCTTACTTGATTTTGCCTTCTTTATATTCAACATGCTTGCGCACAACCGGGTCGTATTTGCGTACGACCATCTTTTCGGTCATCGTACGGGCATTTTTCTTCGTCACGTAAAAGTGGCCTGTGCCCGCGGACGAGTTTAGACGGATCTTAATTGTGGTCGGCTTCGCCATGGGTCTTCTCCAGTCAACGGGGCGGCAGGAAACAGAATCCACCCGCCCGTGAAATTCTTGAAGCCTGCTTTTAGCGCGCCTGGGCCCCAAGTCAACCACTTCAGGCCCGGAATCCGCATCATTCGTGAAATTCACGTAAAAATATGCTATGTTATCCCCTGGTAACACGTGCGGAGGGTGCAATGGAACATCAGGAAGGCGGCTGTCTTTGTGGCCAGTGCAGGTATCTTGTTACGGCCCCACCCCTTCGGGTCACAACCTGTCACTGCCGATTCTGTCAGCAGACCACCGGCAGTGGTTATATGATCGAACCGATTTTCACCCATGACAGTTTTTCCCTGATCCGGGGCACACCAAAAACCTGGAGCCAACTGTCCGAAGGATCGGGTAAACATCTTTGGCTGCATTTCTGCTCTGACTGCGGCGGGCGTCTGTATCTGACCTTTGAAAGGTTTGATCAGATCGTCGGTGTCTTTGCGGGTAGTTTTGATCAGCCAGACTGGTTTGACATCACGCCGGAAAATTCAAAGCATATCTATCTGTCTGAGGCCCGGCGTGGCACGATCATCCCGCCTCAGATCGAAACCTACGCCCGCCATGTCACCGATCGTGAAGGCATTCCCCGCCCGGCGACTATCTTTGATCAGCCGCGCCGGCTTTGAGGTACAAAGCCCGCCTGATGGCAGAAAATGGTAAAGTGCGTGGATGGCCTGTAAGCCGGATTTTGTCCCGGGGTTGCCCCCATAGATGATCATTCTTCTCTGCCCGCTGTCACCAACGCGCTATAGCTGCCAACCCGAACCTGCTGGGAAGAAGCATTCCCGCAGCTTGCGCTGCTCGCGGTCCCTATTTGGCATTGCTCCCGGTGGGGCTTGCCGTGCCATTCCTGTTGCCAGGATTGCGGTGGGCTCTTACTCCACCGTTTCACCCTTACCACCGATAGTTTCGGTTGCCCGACCCGTGCAGTGGCGGTTTCTTTTCTGTGGCGCTTTCCCTCAGGTTACCCTGGCCAGGCGTTACCTGGCACCGTTGCTTTCTGGAGTCCGGACTTTCCTCGCGGCCCGCCCATTGCTGAACAAGGCCCCGCGACCATCCGGCCATCCACGCAGGGGTCACTTAGGCTTGTTCTGTCTCGGGGTCAACGGGGAAGCCTGCAGCAAGTGCAGCCATCACGGCGATATCGCCTGCCTGAAGTGGTCCTTCTGCCCCCGGACGAAAACGCAGACGAAACGCATTCAAAAGATCATCAGCGTTCGCATCAGACGGATAACCAAAGCGCGCAGCCAAAGCGGTGAAATCACCATCCTCATACTGGGCCTCTGAAAGATCAGGCCAGACAGACAGGTTCAGGCGCGCAAGACGTTGCCAGTCGAAACGCTGGCCCGGATCAGATTTCCGGCCAGGCGCCATGTCGCTGTGACCAATGACCCGTTCAGGGGCAATCTTGTGACGATCCAGAATGCCTGCCAACAGGCTTTCCAGCGCAACCATCTGCACATCCGGGAACGGATGAAAGCCCGTATTGGCAAGTTCTATCCCGATGGAATGGGAATTCACGTCTGTCACGCACCCCCAAGATCCGCGCCCGGCATGCCAGGCACGATGCCTTTCATCCACCAGCTGATGGATTTCACCGTTTTCAGAGATCAGATAATGGGCCGAAACTTCGAATTCGGGATCACACAAACGATCTGCAGCGGCATCGCAGCTTTCCATCGCTGTGTAGTGAAGCACAACCATATCCGGCTGTGCCCCGTTTTTTCGTTCACCGAAATTAGGAGAACACCAACGCTTGCTTACACCCGATGGGCACGCAGTCCGCACGATCAGTTTCCTGATGTGGCCTGACGTACATTGCGGAACGGTGTCGGATCCCAGTGACAGGCGAAACCATCACCATCCGGGTCAATCCCGGTGCGGTCACGTTCAGGCCCGCCGGAACGCAGGAAGGCTTCCTGTGCCTGATCCGAAGATCCGAATTTCGCGCAGTTGCGTTCAAAGCGGTTCCCGGCCAGAAGATTTGTCCGATTGTAAAGCGAGGTGCCGACGGCGTTGTTGGTCGACAGGGCGAATTCAACGATATTTGGGCCGGAACTGCCGGTGCGGGTGGGCACAGCTGTTGGCTGAACAACAACATAGTTCGCACGGTTGGCTGCAATACGTTCCGCATCGCTTTCAATCGTTTCACGGCCGCTGACGGCTGTGAAATCCTGTTCGTCAGAGATGCCGGAATTGTTCGGATCCCCAATAACGCGCGGGGTGTCGCCCGTTGCAGTTTCACCGCCAACAGCGGCCCCTGCAGTTTGCAAGATCTCTTCCGTTGACAACGGAGTGTTGCCAGTCGTTGTCGGACGTTCGGTGGATATACGTGGCGGCAGAGTTTCCCCGCGCAGTTCAGCTTCACGACGCTGGCGATCCGCCTCATAGTCGGCATAATTACCAAAGCCAACACCAGACTGACTGTCAGGTGCCGTGCTTGTGCAGCCCGCAATCAGGCCAAAAGCACATAAAGCCATAGTCGCTGTTTTATTCAACCGCATGTCACGTATATCCTGTTCTCACTGTTGATCAGCCGGTTTTACCACCATTTACCCGGCTTGGAAACAAAGCCAGCGGCCTGTTCCAGTACAGCGGCGGAATTCAGCAGATCGCCTTCTTCCCACGGACGACCAATCAATTGCAATCCAAGCGGAAGCCCTTGTTTGTCAAGGCCCGCAGGCACAGCAACGCCCGGAAGACCCGCCATGTTCACTGTGACCGTAAAGACATCATTGAGGTACATTTGCACGGGATCAGCGTTCTTCATCTCACCCAGACCGAAGGCCGCAGATGGCGTCGCAGGGGTCAGGATCGCATCGACACCGGCGTTAAACACGTTCTCGAAATCCTGTTTGATCAGGGTGCGAACACGGCGCGCGCGGTTGTAATAGGCGTCATAGAAACCAGCAGACAACACGTAAGTGCCGATCATCACACGACGTTGGACTTCGGATCCGAACCCTTCGGCACGGGTCTTTTCGTACATGTCGTCAATCGCATCACCCACGCCCAAAGTCGCACGGTGGCCGTAACGCACACCATCATAACGCGCGAGGTTGGAAGACGCTTCCGCAGGCGCAACCACGTAATAAGCCGGCAGAGCGTATTTTGTGTGCGGCAGGGAAATGTCAACGATTTCAGCGCCCGCGTCTTTCATCATCGCGCGGCCATCGGCCCAAAGCGCTTCGATTTCGGCAGGCATGCCATCCATGTGATATTCTTTTGGAATACCGATTTTCTTGCCGCGGATGTCACCGGTGATCGCCGCTTCAAAATCAGGCACAGCCAGATCGGCGCTTGTGCTGTCTTTGGGATCATGACCGCACATCGCCTGCAACATAATCGCAGAATCGCGCACGGTTTTGGTCATTGGACCGGCTTGATCAAGGCTGGAGGCAAAGGCCACAACGCCCCAACGGGAACACCGACCATAGGTTGGCTTGATGCCGGTAATACCGGTGAAAGCCGCAGGTTGACGGATGGAACCACCGGTATCAGTACCGGTCGCCGCCAAACACAGATCCGCGGCAACAGCAGAAGCGGACCCACCGGAAGAACCGCCAGGCGTCAGTTTCGCATCAGAGCCTTCACGGCGCCAAGGGTTCACAACATCGCCGTAAACGGAGGTCTCATTAGACGACCCCATAGCGAATTCATCCATGTTCAACTTGCCAAGCATCACAGCACCCGCGTCAAACAACTGGCTGGTGATGGTGCTTTCGTATTCTGGCTTAAAGCCTTCCAAAATGCGCGAAGCCGCTTGGCTTGGCACGCCTTTGGTGCAGAACAAGTCTTTGATCCCCAAAGGAATACCGCACATGTCAGGCGCGTCACCGGCTTTGATACGTGCATCCGCAGCGGCGGCCTGTTCACGTGCAATATCGGCAGTGCCATGCACAAAAGCGTTCAGCGCGGATGCGCCGTCGATTTCTGTCAGGCAGGCTTCGGTAATTTCAGCAGATGTGAAATCGCCCTTGCGCATGCCGTCACGCGCATCAGCGATGGTCAGTTTGTTCAGCTCAGTCATTATTCAACCACCTTAGGCACAGCAAAGAACCCTTCACGCGCATCGGGCGCATTTTTCAAAACAGCCTGCTGCTGATTGCCGTCGGTCACACCGTCAACGCGACGTTTCAAACGCTGCGGCGTCACAGAGGTCATCGGTTCAACACCTTCAACGTCAACTTCGTTCAGCTCTTCGATAAAGCCGAGGATCGCGTTAAATTCCTGCGCCAGTGCAGGCAGTGCGTCA